>NZ_NOYU01000032.1:0-219638 GCF_002258915.1 Rhodococcus sp. 05-340-2 | reverse complement strand
CGCAGCGACGATGATCGTCGACAGCGACATCAGGATCGCGCCGATCGACATGGGCAGCACGAACCCGACCGGCGCGAGCACTCCTGCCGCGAGCGGAACCGAGATGAGGTTGTATCCCGCTGCCCACCAGAGGTTTTGCTTCATCTTTCGGTACGAGGCGCGCGAGAGTTCGATCACCGACAACACCGACCTCGGGTCGTCGCTGGCGAGGATCACTCCGGCCGATGCGATTGCGACGTCGGTGCCGGCCCCGATCGCGATACCGACATCGGCCTGCGCCAGAGCCGGGGCGTCGTTGACTCCGTCGCCGACCATCGCCACCGTACGGCCTTCGCTCTGGAGTTCAGCGACGTTGTGCGACTTGTCTTCCGGTTTCACCCCGGCGAAGTAGCGGTCCACACCGAGCTCGGTGGCGACGGACTTCGCGACGGCGTCGGCATCACCGGTGATCATCACGACCGCGATTCCTCGCGCGTGCAGCGCGTCTACCGCAGTGCGTGACTCGGACCGGATCTCATCGGCGAGCGCGAGGGCACCGATCACGGCCCCGTCGGCGAGGACGTGCAGGATGATCGCCCCGTCCCCGCGCCACCGGTCGGCGACAGCGAGTTCGGATCCGTGTTCCTGCTCGAGCAGTGCCGGCCCGCCGACCTGGATCCGGACGCCGTCGACGTCGGCTGCGACCCCGACGGCGGGGGACGACTGAAAGCCGGCTGCAGCCGGGACCGTCAGGTTCCGCGCGCGTGCGGCCTCGACGATGGCACGGGCGAGTGGATGTTCGGAATCTGCTTCTGCGGCAGCGGCCAGCGCGAGAACGTTGTCGGCGGTGCGCCCGCCGGTCACCTCGACTGCGGTGACGGTGGGTTCACCCTTGGTGAGGGTCCCGGTCTTGTCGAACAGCACGGTGTCCACCGTGCGCATGGTTTCGAGTGCGAGCCGGTCCTTGACCAGAACACCGCCGCGGGCGGCGCGTTCGGTGGCGATGGAGACCACCAGCGGAATCGCCAGTCCGAGTGCGTGCGGGCAGGCGATGACCAGCACGGTGATGGTGCGGATGACGGCGTCGTCGGGCATCCCGGCCAGAGTCCACACCGCAGCGGTGATGATCGCGGCACCGAGAGCGAACCAGAACAGCCAGCCAGCGGCGGTGTCCGCGATGCGCTGAGCGCGCGAGGTCGAGTTCTGGGCGTCGGCGACCAGGCGGCCGATGCCGGCGAGGGCGGTGTCCTCCCCTACTGCGGTGACCTTGATGCGGAGACCGGAGTCGGTGGCGACAGTGCCGGCGACGACTTGGTCGCCGTCGCTGCGGCGGACGGTGCGTGATTCGCCGGTGATCATCGATTCGTCCATGCTCGCCGATCCGGAGACGATGGTGCCGTCCGCCGGTACGCGGCCGCCGGGGCGCACGACGACGACATCACCGAGCTGCAGCTCGGACGGGGGCACCGGCACCACATCGTCGCCGTCGACGCGTTCGGCGGTGTCCGGAAGCAGCGCCGCCAACGAGTCCAGAGCGGAGGTGGTCTGCGCGAGGGATCGCATTTCGATCCAGTGCCCGAGCAGCATGATCACGATCAGCAGGGCCAGTTCCCACCAGAAGTCGAGCTGATGATCGAGCAGGCCGAGGCTTGCTCCCATCGACGCGACGAATGCGACGGTGATCGCGAGGGCGATGAGCAGCATCATTCCCGGTGCACGTGAACGGATTTCGCTGACTGCTCCGGAGAGGAACGGGGAACCGCCCCAGGCATACATCACCGTTCCGAGCACCGGGGAGACCCAGGCGATCCACGATGAGTCGGGCAGTGAGTATCCGAGGAGCATCGCGAACATGTTCGAGGCAACGATCACCGGAAGGGCGAGGACCAGCATGATCCAGAACAGACGACGGAACATGCCGACGTGGTCCCCATGACCGGCGTGGCCACCGTGACCGGTATGGCCTTCGTGACCGGTATGGCCTTCGTGTTCCTTCTCGCCATGGCCGGAGTGGGCTGCGCTGTGTTCGGATGCATCGTGGCCCGGCAGCGTGCCCGCTGTCTCGGCTCCGCCAGCGTCGGCATGTGTGTGGTTGTTCATCGCGGGAAATCCTTCTCTCCACCAGGTTCAGCGGTTACGCGGTGCGCGAATCTTTGGGTTGCGGTTCGACTGTGTATCCAGCCTCGCGGACAGCTGCGATGACACCGGCGTGGTCGGGCACGTCAGCACTTGTCACCGTCAGAGTTCCCGCAGCTGCAGATGCCTCGACCGTGTCGACTCCTGCAACGGTGCTTACTTCCTCCCGGACTGCCGCTTCGCAGTGACCGCAGGTCATGCCCGTGACTTTGTAAACCGTGGTGATCATGTCGCGCTCCTCTGGCTGCTTAGATACCCCCTGGGGGTATCTCGATGACATGTCGACCATACCCCCTCCCCGTATGTTTCGGAAGGCCGTTGGCTGCGTCGAGTGGCTTACGAACCTGCGGCGAAGACCAGTCCGTTGGCCGAACTTCGGATCGAGTCATGGTGCGGTGGGGTCTACGTCGAATCGGCCTGGGTGCGCAGTCCTGACATAGCGGACCGCAGTGGTGGTGCCGATACCGAACACGGTCATCAGGGCAACTGGGTCGCCACTGTGGGCGGCCTCGTCGAGGATGCGATCGACACGCAGTTCGCGGGCGGTGATGCCGAGGTCACGGAATGGCCGGGTGATGTAGTGGCGACTGCCCGGCAGTGCGGTAGGCGCAGTTATCCGGGTGATCAGCAAGTACGGATTCGTGCTGGTCGGCCACCGCAGCTGACGGTAGATCAGCCAGTCGCGGAGCACCTCAGCGGTGAACTCGTCCAACCAGAACGTGTGGCGGGTGTGCGTACGGGTGACGGTTGCTCGTCCTGCCGAACGGTCGAGATGGTCGAGTCGGAAGCCGATGACCTCTTCGATCGTCAGCGCGTGGACCGCGACGAGCGCCAGAATCACCCGGTCATCGGGCCTGCTCAGCTGATCGAACAGCCCATGCACGCGGTCGGACGGCAACGGTCTGAGGATCCTGCGGCTGTACCGACCAGCGACCTCTCGGGCAGGGTCGGCGAAGATGCGACGTTCGCGTTTGAGTCCGCGGAAGAGCGACCTCAGGGCCGTGTGCACGTTGTGTCTCGACTGCCCTGAGTGACGGCTCAGCGCGCGCTCGATGTCGACAGTTTCGACAGATCGCAGGCTTTGGTGTGTCTCAGCCCATTCGTGCAAGACCGGTTGCGCGAAATTGAGATAGAGGGCAATGGTCACTTCCGTCAGCGGTCTGGACTTACGTCGACCGCGGCCGCCCAACGCAGTGACCCACGCCTGCACGTCGTCGCGGAACTGCGCGGGTGTTTGCTCGATCATCCGTATGGTGCGCTCGGTGTGCCGGGCGGCATTACTTGCCGCCACCCCATCGGCAGGGTTTCGTTCCGACATCAGTTGGGAGGTGGGACGCGGCGGGCTCCGCGCTTCCTGGTCCCGGTAGCGGGTGCGGCCGGGCCCGACCGATCACCGATTGCGCGTGCTGGAGCTGCGTCGAGATCCACGCTGTGAACAGCTTCCGCCAGCATCAGATCACCGACAGTGCAGTTCAACGCCGCACAGATCTTGTCCAGGTCATCGAGACGGATCGTGACCGGCGCCGAAGACCACAGGGCCGCAGTCTTGCTCAGTGACGGGTGGAAGTCGACCTGCTCGAATGCTTTGAGTAGCTGCGTCGGACGCCAGATGTCGCGTTGCGTCGCGACCATGCGCAGGTTCCATTTCATCTTCTAATTCTCCGTACTCAAGCGCCGCACGGCGCGTTGTGTCGACTCGATGACAGACCGTTCCGGGTCGGCTCCGGCCGACGCCAAATAGCCCACAGTGGTGCTCGCCCATTCGTGGCCGAGCATCTTCTGCACATCCCACAAGGGCATGCCTTGTTGGTAGTTGTGGGTGGCGCAGGCGTGACGCAGCAGATGGGGGTAGAGCTCCCGCACCGGGCCGTTCAGATGAAGGTGCGACGCAGCTTTGAGATTGCGGCGGAAAGTCGAGGGCTGAATCGCGGGTGCAACGGCGAGGTTGAGCGCCGCGACGGCGGTCGGCAAGCGTTCCGATGGCCACAACGGTGCGCCCGCGTCGGTCGGGTCGTCGCTGAACTCGCCCCGGATCTGTTCGAGATACCACCACAGCAGCTCTCTCCCCTCTTCGAAGAGAAACGCTTGCCGTTCGCGTGGACCTGATCCGCGAGCGCCCTTACCCACGACGACGAAGCGGCCCCACTGTCCCGCTTCCCAATGAATGTCGCCGATCCTCACCGCACACAGCTCCGACGCGCGCGCACCGGACAGGTACGCAATCTTCGCCATGGTGTAGTCGCGCGCGCTCACGTGGTACTTGCGTGAGCGCGGCAGGGCCTCTCTCCACTCGGCGAAGAACGCTGTCATCGCTCGTCGAGTGGGAGGAATCCGCAGCGCGAAATCACCCCTGTGTCTCGGCCGGTTGAACGGGTCGACCGGCGACTCGACACCGACACCGAACGCTCGGAGCAGCTCACCGGCGTAGCGGTGCTCGAGGAATCGGTAGTAGTTGTCGATCTGAACTGTCTTCTTGCGGATGGTTGCGTGACTGCGCTTACCGGGACCGGCAAAGTACTGATCGAACTGCTTCTGGGTCAATCGCCATGGCACACAATCGAAGTAATCGCATATCTCGATCACGGGATACATGATTCTCTGCAACGTCGCCGGGCTCAGACCCGCCACATCTCTGGCCCATCCGTATTCGACCAGCGTGTTACGGAAGAAGTCGTGTTCGTCGTCCCCTGACGCCGACGCCAGCCGCTGCAGCGATTCGACGTCCGCAAGTTCCCCACTGCCGACCCGCGCGGCACTCGATGCGCCGTCGGCAGCGATACGTCGCTGCCGACGAGTAGCGAAATCTGACACGAACAGTGAACTTATGCGAGGAACTCGCAGAATCTACGAGTAACTGATGAAATTTGAGCGACCACGGAATGAAGAAGAATCGTTGCTCTGACCAGGGAACCTGGGCTTACACCGGTTCCTGGCAGCCGATCGAACCCGTGCGGACTCCAGTGGCCAACGCGGGGTCAGCGTTGTCGACGGCACATCGCGGGTGAAGATGTTCTCGCGCAACGGAAACGACATCACCGCCTCGTTCCCGGACGTGGCGGCGGCGTTGTCGGATACGACGGCAGGTCGATCGGTGACCCTGGACGGCGAGTTGGTGGCACTGGATTCGGGCGGTCGGCCCGATTTCGGGCTGCTTCAACGCCGAATGCATGTCGCGCGCCCGTCGGCGGCGTTGCTGCGGTCGACCCCGGTGACGTATTTCGTGTTCGATGTCCTCGACGTCGACGGCGAATCGGTCCGGACGCTGCCCTATACGCAGCGGCGTGCGTTGCTCGAGGGCCTCGGCGTGGCCGACGGGCGGCGGGTACAGGTGCCGCCGACCATGACGGGAGTCGACGGTGAGACGTTGATGGGCATTGCCGCCGATAACGGCATCGAGGGGGTCGTGGCAAAGAAAGCGGAGTCGGTGTACCGATCGGGGATCCGGTCGCCGTCGTGGATCAAGGTACCGATCCGGAACACACGCGAAGGCGTGATCTGCGGATGGGTTCCGACGGGCGGTCGCGCCGGCGGGACACTGGCGGCGCTGCTTCTCGGAGCGTACGACGAGGCGGGCGAGTTGGTCTACATCGGCCGTGTGGGAACGGGTTTCACCGATCGAATGCGCCGCGAACTGCGGAGCGCGCTCACCGAGCGCACTCGTCCGGACAGTGCGCTGCACGGTCCGGTTCCGCGCACCGACGCAGTCGGAGTGTCCTGGGTGACACCGGAATTGGTGGCGACCGTGGAATACCGCGAACAATCGGCAACGGGGCGTTTACGGCATCCCGCATTCAAAGGAATCCGATCCGACATCGCTCCCCGCGACGTCGTGACATGAAAGGGTGCAGCTCATCGCCACATTCGTTGGTTACGCTGGCCGGTAACCGAGTCCCTGACATTGCGTGTGATCGAAAGGTTTTCCGGCTGTGGCCAAACGAGTGACAACCCAATTGGTGGACGATATCGACGGGTCGGTCATCGACGACGAATCCGGCGAGACCATCGAATTCGCGGTCAACGGCGTCGAGTACGTGATCGACCTGAAAGCAAAGAACGCCACCGAGTTTCACAGGAAGCTCGACTACTACATCGAGCATTCCACTCGGGTCGGTGGCCGCAAGCGTAAGCCCTCCCCCGCCGGCGCGGCGACGCCCGCGAAGAACGGGACACCGGCCACGCGTGACCCGGCTCAGACACGCGCGATTCGGCAGTGGGCGGCCGACGAGGGTTACGAGATCAGCGATCGCGGCCGTATCCCGGCCGCCATCGAAGAGGCGTACAACGCCGCGCACTGACCTCTCGTGAGCCGCCTGCGCGTCGTGAGCAGGCCGGTGGTGGGGCGTCGAGCGGGGGAGCTCGAGGGCGGCGGCAGCCCCCTCGACCCGGGCCGGGGACGCTCCCCCACCTGCGCTGTGGGACCGATACTGTCCGGCGATGGACAGATACGAAGTGCCGCCCTCGGCCTGTACGGGCTCGCTGTTGTCGCCCGACTGTTGACCTGGGGTGAGCTCAGCGCGTCCGAACGCAGCGAGAGCGCAGTGCTGCTGCTGCTCGTCGGAGCCGCCATAGCGGCGGTGCTCAGCCTCGGCAGTACCCGCACCGACCGCAGCGACGAATGAGGGTGGCGGGCAACGAATGTGCCCGCCACCCCTACTCCGTTACTGCCCGGCGGCGCTGTCCTCACTGGGGGCAGTGAGCGCGTCGTACGCCTGCTCGGGGGTGAGCATTCCGGCTGCGGCCTGCTCGACCACGGTCAGCACGTGGCCGTGCTGGTCGAGGAAGCCCAGGTAGTTGTCCTGGTTACCCCAGGACGTGCGACGCCACGAGTCGTTGCCCTTGCCGCTCACTCGTGCTTCGTAGGCGGCGAGGATCTGCGCGAGCAGGATCACCTGCGCGCGGGTCTCGCTGGGCGTCTTGTCGATCGTGGCGGCGAGCGCTCGACGCGCGGCCTTGTCCGCGACACCGGGGTATCCGGCGCTGGGGCTGGTGTCGGCGGGCACGGTGACACCGAGCAGCTCCGTGAGGTACTGCGCCGCTTTGTTCTCGGTCAACAGTCCCGGCTCGTCGACGAGGGTTTCGGTGATCCACTTCCCTGCCCCCTTCGGCAAGGTCTTGCGGGTCAGGAACTTCGTCAGCCATTCCTTGCGGACGATCGTCGCGGCGGCACTGGCCTTGTTCAATGCGACGGTGCGCCGCCGAGTGGCCTTCTCGGCTTCCTTCTCCGCGAGCGCTGCCTGCGCTGCTTTCTTCTCGCGTGCCTTCCTCTCGGCTGCGGCCTGGTCGTCGGCCTCGTCTGGTTCGCTCGACGCTGCGGCCAGGATCGGCCCCAGTTTCACACCGGCCGCGTCGGGGTCGGCGGTGAAGTACTCCGGCACCCACACCTGGGCGACGGTGACGTCCTTGTGGTGGTGGTAGCCCTCGGTGGCAACAGCTTTCGGGGCTCCTTCGGTGGCCCAGTCGATCGACTCGGACTCGATCACCTCGCCGGTGGCGGTGAGGGTGATCTGCTCGTTCGGGGTCAGCCACACCGCCCAGTGCTCGGCTGCGCCGTCGATGACGGCCTCGGTGATCGGGTCTCCGTCTGCGGTCACCAAGTCCTCAGCGGCGACGTAGGGGCTGTCGTAGTCGGGTTCTTCCTCGAGGACGGTCACACCTTTCTCGGCATACGGGGTACCGGCTTCGGCGCGGGCCTTGCGTTCGGCGCGGTCCGCGATCAGCTCCTGCGCGACGGAGTGGAACCACGACCCGGCGTCGAGCAGCCTCTCGACGGCCTCGGTGTCGCCGTCGGCGTCGAACACCGCGACCACTGCCGCCTGCTCGAGGTCGAGCTGCCCGGCGTCGAGCGCCTCGCGAGCTGTCTGCGACCGGCCCGCTGTCCCTGCGGCTTTGGCGGTGTCCCGGTTGTCGTACTGCATCGTCTTGGCGATCTTGGTAGCCGAGAGACCCAGCTCGAACATCGCGGTCACCGCTTTCGCGCGTTGACCGTCGGTGAGCGGTATACGGCGGTCGTTGGTGTTCACCTGCTGGGTGAGGCGTTCGATTTCGCGGTCCTTGGCCTTGCTCGCAGTCGGCCGGATCAGCACCGGCACACTGTCAACCCCGGCTTCGAGAGCGGCGAGGGTGCGGACCTGGCCGTCGATGACCACGATGCGGTCCTCGTCGCGGCGCGCGAGGATCGGAAGGAGCACACCGTGTTCGGTGATGGAGGCGACGACGGCGCGGAACTCGTCCGAGTCGGTGTCTACCTCGTCGCGGACGTTGGGGCCGACTTCGAGGGCGGTGGGGTGCAGGCGGGCGAACTCCTCGCCCGCCCCCACGACCGGCGTGGTGCCGGTCGTGGGGGCTTCGGTTGCGGCGGTGGTGGTTTCGATGCTGGCGGTCATGGTGGTGTCTCTCTCCTGGTAGATTCTTCGGTTGGAGACACCGGGCAGTTAGAGGCTGTCCGGTGTTTCTTCTTTTCTTCGGGGTTGAGGTCAGGCCCCGTCGTCACCGAACACGGCGATGAAGTGGTGCGCGTCCTCTTCGGCGGCGACGATCTCCTCCTCGCTCGCTCCGTTCTCGCGTGCGATGCACGCCCATTTCGCGACCTGCTCGGCGTGTGCGAGCTTCGCTGCCGGTGGGTTGCTCAGCTCGGCGCGCACGGTCTCGCGTTTGACCTGTTCGAGCGCGTCGGTCTTGATCTGCTCGGGTACCTGCGCGATCGCGGCCATGACTGCGGTGCACAGTCCTGACCTCGCCGGGTGTGTGGTGGTGTCGTGCATGTCGCTACTTCCCTTCTCAACTGGTGGCCTGGCCCTTTGCCCTGCCACGTTTTTTCGCCGTTTCTGGCGTGAGGAGAGAAGTCAGCGCACGGGGCCGGAGTGTCAAGGGTCGGGCCGAAAAGTTTTCAGCCGGAGGCGTTTTGAAAAGTTTTCGGAGCCCTTGGGCCGGGAGCGAAGCGGACGCCGGCGGTTGATGCGGAGGTCACGGGTGATGAATGCTCGCCGGTAGCCAGAACCGAGTGAAAAAACGTCTTTGCTCTTCCACGGTGCGGAGCGAAGCGGAGCTCCATTCAGGGGACGCCCGCAGGGTGGCCGGCACCGCCGACAGGCGGGATGCACGACTACCGGTCGACGCCGGCGGCGTGGCCACCTCCCACCTGAGGAAATCGGCAGGCGATTGTGCGGGAGCGACGGAGCTCGACCCCGCTCGGAGTCACGGCAGTCGGTCTGTTCTGCTTATGCTCAGCTGGTTTTCGCGCGTAGACGAAGGGTGCATTCGATGGTGAAACGACATGCTCGGGAATTGACGATTGGGTTCCAGGATGGGTTTTGGCCGTCCATCGAATGCCCTGTGTGCCAGAGCGGGGTGTTGACAGTCCCGAAGAAGGTGGACAAGCCAGCAGAGGACGATGTTCCTGTCGAATACCGATGGCCCGTGAGCTCTTACGAAGATCCGATGGATATCGAGGGCGTCTTCACAATGCACCTGCGGTGCACGAAGAGTACTTGTGCGGCTGTCATCGCGGTTTCTGGTGACATGTTCGTCGACCCGAACGAGAACTACGATACTCATGACTATTCGAGCCAGTTGGCGACGTTTTATCGTGTTCGGAGCTTCTATCCCCCGATTCTGGTCGCCGAGTACACAGAGGACGTGCCGGACGAGGTGGTGAAGCAGTTGCGCCGAGTCGGGACGTTGGTCTGGATGGATGCACCAGCGGCAATGACTGCTGTCCGAAGCGCAGTGGAAGCGTTGATGACTGCCCAGGGGGTGTCTGCGACGACACAAAGCAACAAATTTCGAAACCTCGACGATCGGCTCGATGAGTTCGGACGCACCGAGACAGATCTAGCGAAGTTCCTGCGAGCCGCGAAGTGGGTCGGCAATCAGGGGACGCATACAAATGCTGCGTCGGATGCCACACCGAAGGATGTGCTCGACATGGTCGAGTACGTCGAGATCGCGCTCACAGCACTGTATGCCCCCGACTACGCTGACGCTCTTGCTCGTGCAGACCGAATCCATCAGGCGAAAGGCCTTGTGCCGTAGACATATCACGACGGTAGCTGGCGGCTGACCGGACGCCGAGGTCACCGGACAAGACTTCTGTCAGCGCGATCGCGCGGGCGGTCATCTCGGCGATTTCGGCGGGTAGTGGTGGTCCGTCGATGGTTCGGATTCGCATGGCGTCGAGTGTGGCATCCGGTACCGACAAATTGTGTTGCGCTGCAACGGGTTGAAGACTGAACCGCGCGTGCACGGGCGGACTGTCTGCACTGTGGTCGGGGTTGTGGCAGTGCGGAGCGCAGCGGAGCTCGAATCGGTGGACGCCCGCAGGGTGGCCTCTTGTTCGTGGTCGCCGGCATCTGTGCCCGGTGTCCGCGATACGACGAAGGCCCGCCCCCGGTTGGGGGCGGGCCTTCGTCGATGAGGTGCGCTGTTGATCAGTCTTTGGGTGGCTTGGTGTCTTTGCCTGCGGCGACGTCGCGGAGCCATTCCGGGACGGGCTTGTTGTCGTACTCGCGGAGCTTGATCGAGGCTCCTGCGGCTGCGGCGCGGACCTTCCGGCGCTGCTCGGGGGTCCAGGCCCGGCGTGGTTCGGTGGTGGTCATGGGCGCTCCTCGCGGTGTGTTGTAGGTCCATTGTCGCTGTTGTCGTCGGTTTCCGCCAGGTCATCGGTATCGGAGGCGATGTCACGGTCCGCGATGGCTTGCAGTGTGTCGCGGTCGGTCTTGGCGATGAACGGTGTCGCGGCGACGGTGCCGAACACAGTCCAGCCGAGTGCGGCTTCGTCGGGGTTGTCGCTGACGGTGCGTTCGAGGCACCAGGTGATCCGCTGCCAGGATTGCGAAAGGTTGTCGGCTCGGGTGCGCTGGCGCACGGTCCAGCCAACGCCGACGACGGCCAGCAGGCCGACGACCAGGGTGACCACTGCTTGTGCGGGCATCAGGGGCGTTCCTTCCAGATGGTGGGGTTGGTATGCCCCGGTGCCGTCAGGCACCGGGGCGGGTGGTCACAGTCGTGAGGTTCCGCGGACGATGTCGCCTTCGATGTAGGTGAATCCGTCTCCGCGGCCGTCACGGAGCGCGAAGTGGTAGTCCGCTTGGATCCACACGGTATCGAAGTGTCCGGCGTCGGTGAGGGTGCCGAGTAGGTCGCGGTCGGCCCCGTTGGGGAAGAACGCGACTCCGGACGAGGGCGGATAGTAGCGGTTCAGGGTGTCGATCAGGGATTCGACGCTGCGGCATTCTGCGGCCGCGTCGAGGGCCTTGTCGTAGATGGTCCAGTAGTCGTTGGTGGTCATGGCTTTTACTCCTCGGTCTGGTCGGTCGGATGGGGTGTGGTGAGCGGGCCGGGTCAGTAGTCCTCGTCCCACCGCTCGCCTGCGTAGGTGGGGTCGAAGTCGGCTGGTGCGTGGGCCGGGTAGCGGCGTCGGAGGTCGTCCTCGAGGTCGAGGCGGTCTTGCCAGTGCTTGTCGCATCTCGGGTGCGCTACTCCGGTTCCGGACAGTGCTTCCCGGTATTCGACGTCGCCGGTGCAGTCGGGTCCGTCCGCGATGCAGGTAGCGGTCTCGGTGTTCGTGGTCTCGGTCATAACTGTTGCTGCCCTTCGGAACTGGTGCCGGGTCGGTCTTGCGTCCTCCCCCACGTTTTTTCGCCGTTTCTGGCGTGAGGAGAGAAGGCAGCGCACGGGGACGACGGGGCAACCCTTCGGCCGGACAGTTTTCGTGGGAGCGGAGCGAGCACGGGACGAAAAGTGTTCGGAGCCTTCGGCCGTAGCGGAGCGGAGCGAGGGGTTGAGGCGGCGGGCACGGGTGATGAATGCTCGCCGGTAGCCAGAACCGCTGTGAAAAAACGTCTGTGCTCTTCCACGGTGCGGAGCGCAGCGGAGCTCGATTCGGTGGACACCGCAGGTGGCCTGTCCGCCGGGCCGGAACTATCGGCCGGCGAACCCGCCCGGTCCACCTATGCGGCTTCCCCGGTCCCGGTGTCCTCGCCGTCGTCCGACTCGGCGGCGGCAGGATCGAGGGCGTCGGCCAGCTCGTGGACGGCGGTCAGTACTGCTTTCGCGGTGGCGGTGACCTGCTCGAGGTCTCCTGCGGCCCATCCGGCGATGTAGCCGACGCTGTAGGCGCTGGTGTCGAGTCCGAGCATCCCGGCCAGGACATAGGCGACGGATTCGGCTTCGACTTCCATCCGGCCCCGGTGCAAGTCCTTTCGGGCTTCGGGGCCGATGAGGTCGGGTGCGTGCATGATCGCGTGCGCTGCCTCGTGGATCACCGTTTTCGAGGCCGCTGCGGGTTCTAGGGCTGCGTCGACGACGATGCGGTGGGAGCCGTCGGTGGTGGTGTAGCCGTTCGCGCTGCTGGCGATCGTCTCGCGGGTGACGGTCCAACCTCGGCCGATCATGATCGCTGCCACGCGGTCGTAGATCGCGTCCGGATCGGCGCCGGTGAGCAGCTGGGCGATTTCCTCGGGCTGGGGGTGTCCCTCGATCGGGTCGGTTTGCGAGTGGTCGAACACCGACAGAATCGGGAACGTGGGCACCTTGCGGGTTTCCTCGTCGCCGGTGTCGGGATCGGTCTCGGTGACGGTGCGGGAGCTGTAGCCGTAGATCCGGATCGCTTTCTCGCCCTTGCGGACCTGCCGCCCGCGCTGCTGCCAGGCACGGAATCCGGCGACCTGCGTTGCCTCTGGTTTCTGACTGAGAATCAACAGGACATTATTGAAGAAGGATGCGGAATAGCATCAGATGCACGATCGCCGCCCCGCCCGTTGCAGCCGACACGATCTCACCATGAACCGACGCCCGTTGTGGCCGCACCGGCACGCCATCCGATTCGAGGGCAGACTCGCTCGTATGAAGGTGGAAATCTTGTACTTCGACGGGTGCCCGAACTGGCAGGAAGCTGCGGACCGGGTTCGCGCTGCGGCCAGCCTGATCGGACAGTCGGACATCGAGATCGGTCACCGGCTGATCTCGTCCGACGCCGAGGCAGCGGCGTCGGCCTTCGCCGGCTCACCGACCATCCTTGTCGACGGCGTCGATGCCTTCGACGATGCCGTGCAACTGACCGAACTCGCCTGCCGCGTCTACTCGACCGACCGCGGCCTGGCGGGTCTGCCGACCGTCGACCAACTCGCCGCGTCGCTGCAATCGAAAGGCGAAGCGCTGCAACGATGAACGCAGCGAAGGGTCGCGTCCCGCCGCCCCGGTCGAACACTGAGCGGTAGCGCCCGCGCGGCGACCAGTGAACCTCGACCTGCACGCACTCCCCTAAGGCACGGCAGCGTTCACTCCCTCGTGGCGTTCGCCGGCGTTAGTGTTGCCCATGGCTATGTCCAGAGCGGTCCCCGCGCTGCCGGTACGGCACATCGAGACCGCGATCGCCGTCTACACCCGCGCCTTCGGCTTCACGGCGCAGTACTCCGATCCCACCTTCGCCAAGCTCACTCGAGACGACGTCGAGATCCACCTGTGGGCCTCCGACGACGACAGCTGGACCACCCGCACCGACCCTGCGCCGTGGCCGGTGTGCAGCGGAGCGGAGACCTTCCTCGCCGGAACGGCCAGTTGCCGCATCACCGTCGACGAGATCACGGAACTGTACGACGAACTCTCGCGCGCGGGCGTTCTGCACCCGGCAGACGCCGGCCACCCCGTCGCGACGGACTGGGGGACGACGGAATTCGCGACCGTCGACGGCGATGGGAACCTGCTCACGTTCTCCACGAACACTATTCGGACCGAAAGCCCGGTCGTCGACGGTGACGGTGACGCTGTCACCACTTCCTGACCGGCGGAGCCGTTGATCACCACGCATCCATCGGCGTCATCACGAAACTTGCATTGGATGCATGATACGTTCATGCGATGTCGGCCATGGATACCGTCGGGTCCGGCGCTTCTCGCGCCGGGGGGTCGGCAGATCACCTGATGCGAGACGGTCTGTCGCTGCTCGCGCCCGAGGAGACCGTGCTCGCGGCGATGATCGAAGGGTGGGAGCAACAGCAGCGCTCGCGGATGCTCGCGAACCTGACCATCGAGCGGCGGACACAGATCGTGCGCCGGTTGGTGGTCTTCACCAACGACTACCCGTGGCAGTGGTCGTCGGCGGACGTCGAGGAGTGGACGACGCATCTGGTGGAGTCGGGAGCCGCGCATTCGACGGTGCGGCTGTATCAGATGGCGGCATCGCTTTTCTGCAGCTACATCTCCGACGTCCGCTACCGGTGGCACGAGGTCTGTGAGCGGCACTTCGGGGTGCACCCGGTGCAGATCTTCCACGAGTGGAACATGGTCGTGCACCGCAGCGACTATGAAGGGCGACCCGGCAATCGGCCGCTGACCCGCGACGAGCTGCAGGCGTTCTTCGACTACTGCGACACCCGGGTGAACCGGGTCGGCGCCTCCGGCCGCAAAGGATGGCTGGCGAGCTATCGCGACGCCACGCTGTTCAAGGTGATCTACGCCTGGGGCCTACGCCGCCGGGAGGCCTCGATGCTCGACACCGTCGACTGGACCGCCAACCCCGCGGCCACCGAGTTCGGCCGCTACGGGGCGCTGTCGGTGCGCCACGGCAAAGCCCTCTCCGGCGGACCGCCGCGGCGCCGCACGGTCCTGACCACCATGGAATGGGCCGCCGAGGCCGTCGACGAGTGGGTCACCGAGATCCGGCCCCTCTACGACTCCGACCAACTCGCCCTCTGGCCCACCGAGCGCAGCGCACGGGTGGGAGCGGTGTCGATCTCCCAACGGTTCGCCGAGTACCGCGACGCCGTCGGGCTCGAGAAGCACCTCGGCCCGCACTGTCTGCGCCACTCGTATGCGACACATCTGCTCGAGGACGGGTTCGATCACCTCTTCGTCCAACAACAACTCGGACACTCCTGGGGATCGACCACCGCGATCTACACCAGCGTCGGCACCGATTACAAGAACAACGCCCTCCGACGAGCACTGAGTCGGGCGTTCACCACCGCGAGCACCGACGAGGAGAACTGATGCCGCACCCGCAGCTGAACTACCAGTGGCATCTGCGCCGCCTCCTGGCCGACCAGGGCATCTTCGCGACCACCGGACTCGGACCCCTCCTCGCCGAACGGGGCATCACACTCTCCGAAGCACAGGTGTATCGCCTGGTCACCGGGACACCCGAACGTCTGAGCCTGCGCACGCTGATGGCACTGTGCGACATCCTCACCTGCACACCCAACGACCTCATCGAACCGATCGCCGAACCCGCCACAGGGACCGCGACCGGAACATCGACACACCGCCCCGACACCGCTGCCGCGACCACCCGCGCCAAGACCCGCACACCACGACGCGCCGACATCCGGCGACAGTGATCGCAGGACGGTGTCGCATCTGCACCACCGCCGAGGTTCGCGGCATGACGGTGTGCGACCGCTGCAGAAAACGAGCCACGCAGCACCGCGGTACGTGCGCCGGCTGCAGAAAGCCGGACAAACTGTTGGACGACGCCGACACCTGCCGGTGGTGCCGCCAGAAGGCGCGTCGCACCTGCACCTGTTGCGATGCAACAGGATCAGCTCTCACCGGCGCCGAAGGCGACACCCTCTGTCACCGGTGCACACTGACCCGCCGCCTCGACGCGATAATCCCTCCTCATGCCGACGGCCCCCTCGCACCGCTGCGGCAGCCGCTCCTGCACGCCGAACCCGTCACCACCCGCCGGTGGCTGATCCGCACCACACCCCTGCTGCTCTCCATCCAGGACGGCAGCACAGCCCTCACACACACCTCGTTCGACACCCTCCCGCACCCGAAGTCGGTCGAGCACCTGCGCTCACTCCTCGTCGCCACCGGCATCCTCGGCCCGGACCTCGACCGCAGCCTGCGCCGCCTCGAAGCCCAACTCCCCCAACTACTGAGCAGCCTGACCCCGAACCACCGCGCACTCCTGACCCGGTGGACACAGTGGGCCGTACTCCCCAGATTGCGCGCGGCGACCGAGAAGCGGGAAGGCCATGTCGGCGCCCAGAACGCTCGCTCACAGATTCGCCAATCGGCACTGTTCCTCGACTTGCTGCAGCAGCGCTCGACAGAGCTCGGCGAGTGCACACAACACGACATCGACACCTGGTTCAGCGCGCCTGGAGCCGCCCACTGGCGCGTGCGGTCCTTCCTGACGTGGGCACGACGCAACCGGCACCTACCCCGCACACTCACCCTCCCCTCGAGCTACCGAGGCCGAGCGGAAGTCCCCACCGACGACGACGAGAGGTGGCAGATCTGCCGACGCCTCGTCCACGACGAGTCTCTGGACCCCGCCGACCGGCTCGCCGGCGCCTTGATCGCGCTGTTCGCCCAACCACTGACCCGTATCGCCGGACTCACCACTGCCCACGTCACCGAAACCGACGCCGGGGTGGAACTGCGGCTCGGCAGCGCCGACACGCTTCTGCTACCGGATCCGTTCGCCCAGATCGCACTGCAACTACCCCGACCACGACGCGCAGGAACCGCCGAGCAGATACCTCAGACATGGCTCTTCCCCGGTCACCGTGCTGACATACCACTCACGGCGACGGCGCTCGGTAACCGGTTGCGTCGCATCGGTATCAGTCCGCAGGCCCTGAGACTGTCCGCCATCGCCCACCTCACCCGAGAGCTCCCACCGAGCGCACTCGCCGCGATGCTGGGTCTGAACGCACACACCGTCGCGCAGCACACGCTCCGAGCCAGCGGCCAATGGGCGAACTACGCCGCCGACCGCCACTCCTGAGTCTCGCTATTCGCAGGGTCGAATACGGCAACCCTGCCAGTGCTGTAGGAGTGGAACGAGGCCACGTGGTCGAGGTACGCGCGCCAGGTGTCGGAGCTGGTCAGCTCGGCTACTTTGTCGGTGATCGAGGCGTGCAGTGATGCCGCCAGCTCGCGGCGTGCTTCGGCCTTGTCCGCTGCGCTGATCTTGGTTCGTGTGGCCATGACTGGTGCCTCCTCCGTCGTGACCGGTCCCCCGGCCTGCTCTGCCAGTTTCTTGTCGCCGTCATCTGGCGTGAGGAGAGACAGCAGCGCACGGGAACGACGGGGCAACCCTGCGGCCGGACAGTTTTCGTGGGAGCGCAGCGAGTACGGGACGAAAAGTGTTCGGAGCCTTCGGCCGTAGCGCAGCGGAGCGAGGGGTTGAGGCGGCGGGCACGGGTGATGCAGTATCGCCGGGAGCCAGATGTGCGACAAGAAACCGATGTCTTTTCGCGGTGCGGAGCGCAGCGGAGTTCGGTTTGGTGGACGCCCGCAGGGTGGCCGGCACCGCCGGCAGGCGGAATGCGAGACCGCTCGTCGACGTCGGCAGGTGACCACCTCCACCTGAGGAGCTCGCCCGGTGACTGTGCGGGAGCGACGGAGACCGGCCACGCTCGGTGTCGCGGCAGCTCGTAGACCCTGGATAGATTCTTTTGTCGAACATTTATCTATTCCACGCAATTAATCGCGAATATCCGGAAAGGAATCAGAGATATCCGCTGCTTTATTCCGGTAATAATTCGCACTTGATAAGTACGCGATTAAACTTATAAACCGGCCTTGACCTGCCGATACGGGGCCACCGTGCATTCATTTGGGGGGTTGCGGAAAGGCCCTTCGATATGGGACTCTAATGGAGGCGAAGCAACCGCTGAGCCAAGATATCGAGAATCCAACCGAAAGGCCGATATGCCACACGTGTGCGCAAATCACCCCAACAACGGGACGGAATTTCACTACGAAGGGAAAGTATTGTGGCTGCAGAGAAGAATGATGGGTCCGAGACCGGGCGAGCAGGCTGGAGAGGATGGTTCGCGAGGTTCAGGGGTTCACGACCCGTGAGGACCTTGTCGACACTGGCGCAGGTGCACTGGCGGATTCAGCTGGTGTGCAACGTGTTCGGTGTCGATGTGCCGTGGCAGGGTGACGAGGTTTCGCCTCCTGTGTGGGCAGTGCTGCTGGCGGTCTGGGATGTGGTGGGTCCGTGGGTTCACGGGGCCGTTGACGTGCTGATTGCTTTGTTGCAGTTGTTCTATGGCTGATAGGTAGAAGCGCCAGGAGCCGGTGGCCGTTCGTGGTCACCGGGCTTTTGGTTGTAGGGGTTGGCGGATTCAGGAGTGTCGCGCGTGGGGACTGCGGTCGTTGGCCGTGGCGTTCGGTTCCGGTTGGGGCCGGGCGTTGTTCAGTTCCACGAGTGCGAGGAGTCGCGCTGTGTTCGCTGCGATTTCGGCTGGCAGTGGCGGTCCGTCGAGGGTTCTGATTCGCATGACGTCGAGTGTGGCAGTGGGTACCGACAGAGTTGTTCTCTCGCAACGCTTTCAGGTCTGCAGTCCCCTGATCATAGGTAGAGCAGGTGGGTGGCGGTGCCGTCGAAGTGTTCGAGGTTGTCGAGCACGCCGGTGTAGTTGCCGGGTCGGCAGGCTCCGAGACTGACGATAAGGGCGCAGGCTTCGTCGATAGTGACGAGGTAGGTCGGTGGGGTGTTGGTGGGGCTGGCGTCTGCGTGGGCCTGGGCGTCGAGGAGGGCGTAGCGGACTGCGTCGGCGGCGGCGCGTTTCGCTGCGATGAGGCTTGGTTCTGATCCTGCGGCGGTGATGGTTTCGGGTTGGCGGTCGGGTCGTGTGGTGACGGTCCAGGTGATCATCGGTGTCGTGTTCCTTCGGGTGGGTGAGCCGGGCGGCCTGTGGTGCGTGGTTCTTCCAGCATCGCGTACCGAGCGCGAGCGAGGTCCGCGATGCGCAGGCATTTTCCGGAATCTGGGGACAGAAGATTCGCCTGTGGATGGAGATGACTCGGCCCCGGAACCGTGTCGGGTCCGGGGCCGGGGGCTGAGAGCGTCTTAGAGGCGTCGACGCCAGGGTGCAGCCATGTCTTCCTGGTGTTCGCGTTCGGCGTCGTCGAATGCGTCGGTCAGGGTGGTCGGGTCGCTCGTGTACTGGTCGCCGTCGGTGAAGATCGCGACGGCCATGCGGTGCACGTTTCGGAGCTCGTCGAGCATGGTGACGTAGCCGAGGCGGTCGATGATGCGCCAGGTGACCGGTCCCATGTGGACCTCGACCCAGTGCATGGTGCGCCGCCGGGCGGGTACGTACTGCTCGCGCGGCGTGACGGCGGTTTCCGGTGGCGCGATCCATACAACGGACATGGCGGCGCGGGCGTAGTCGTCGCCCGGCCCCCCTGGCTGGGGTGCCTGGTTGTCGATTCGACCGATAAGGGTGCGGGCGTCGGCCAGTCCAGCGATGAACGCGTGCACGGCGGCGGCAGAGCGGAAGGTCATCATCAGGCGGTTGAAGGTGACGATCATCTGGGCGTCGTCGGTGGCGGCGGCATGGACGTTGACCACGGCTTTCTGGCGTCCGACGATGGTGGCGGTGGTGTGGGTGACCACTGCGCCGTAGTTGTCGGTGTCGGTGATGCTGTGGGCTTTCTGGGCGGTGGTCTTCGACATCTCGCGCTCCTCTGCTCAACGTGGCGAACCTCGGTGGCCCGCCAATTTTTTGCCGTTCTGGCAGAGGAGAGTTGGACCGGCAGGAGGGGGCCGGAGTGCAATGGTCGGGCCGGAAAGTTTTCAGCCGCAGGCGTCTGTGAAAAGTTTCCGGAGCCCTTCGGGCCGGGAGCGCAGCGGACGCCGGCGGTTGCGCGGAGGTCACCGCCGGTCAAAATCGGAAGGCCAGAAGGGAATCTCAATAGGTTTTGTCAAGCACGGCCGCAGGCCGTTCTGCTCGGTCGCCGCCGGAGGGGGCGAAACAGTCTGGCGTGACGCTACGAGGTGCCTGTTTAGGTAGACAGGTCTACCCAATGAGTGGCATGGTTACCTCATGACATCAACTCGATCCCCGTCGGCACGCACCCGGATCCTGTCCGCTGCCGCAGAGCTGTTCTATGCCGACGGCATCGCCGCAACCGGGATCGACACCATCACCGCCGCGGCGGGTGTGGCGAAAATGAGCTTGTACAACAACTTCGAGTCGAAAAACGATCTGGTTGAGGTCTATCTCGGTGAGCGGCACGAGGAGTGGCTCCGGCTCCATGCCCGCCGACGTGCGGAAGCGACGACGTCAGATGATCGGGTGCTGGCAGTGTTCGACGCCTACCTCGATCACGCACGCATGGCGTATCCGCACGGTTTCCGCGGCTGCGGCCTTCTCAACGCCGCAGCCGAGTTGCCCGCCGACGCCCCCGGGAGGGTCGCCGTCCGCACGCACAAAGAGCAGGTCGAAAGCATCATCATCGAAGAGCTGAGCTGCGCACACCCGGTATCGACCGCCAGAACAGTGGGCGAGCAACTGTCCTTCATCCTCGAAGGCGCGATGTCGCGGGCCGGTCTCGAAGGAAAGCCGGACCGCGTCCTCGCCGCCAGGGCCATCGCCGAGAACATCCTCGCGACGCTGTGAACAGCACAATGCTCGGCTCGGCGGCCGTACTGGGTGCCTCCGTGCTGTGGGGAACCACCGGAACCGCCGCGTCGCTCGCCCCGACGATCAGCGCACTCGCGATCGGTGCTGCGGCGATGGGCATCGGCGGTCTCCTCCAAGCGGCACTGAACGTCGACGCACTCCGCCGCGCTCGCCCCACGTTGATGGCCCGATGGGCAGTCGTGCTCACGGGTGGGCTGTGCGTGGCGATCTACCCGTTGGCGTTCTATTCCTCGATGAGGATCGGAGGCATCGCGGTGGGCACTGCGGTGTCTCTGGGATCCGCTCCCCTGGCCTCGGCTGTCGTCGACCGTGTTCTCGACGGGACACGCCTGACCCGCGCCTGGATCGTCGCCGCTGCTCTCGGAATCGGCGGGACGGTGCTGATGAGCAGCGGCGTCCACTCACCCGGCGACACCTCCGCCGCTGCCGGTGTCGCTCTCGGGCTGGTCGCCGGACTCACCTACGCTGGCTACTCCCGATCACTGCGGGACCTGATGAGCGGCGGCATCAATCGCGGCGCATCGACAGGGGCCGTCTTCGGCGCCGGCGGCATCGCCTTGCTTCCCATCGTCGTCGCCGCGGCATTCACCTCTGACCTGTCGGGACGACCCCTCACGGTGATCGCCTACCTCGCGATCGTCCCGATGTTCGGCGGCTATATATTGTTCAGCCACGGCCTCGCCAGGATCAATGCCGCGACCGCCACGACACTGACACTCAGCGAACCCGTATTCGCCACCGCACTCGCGGTCATCTTCGTCGGTGAACGACCCACGACCGCGGGATGGCTCGGTGTCGCGCTGATCATGGCTGGACTCGCCGTCCTGATGAGCTCCGCCCGGCCGGCGAACGAACCGCACCCAAGGTCGATTGCCAACCGCCCCGACGTCAGCGACCGTTGGACTTCACGACAACCGGTCAACGGCGGTGACCGGTTCGCTAATTAGCGCTGCTACGCACTCCAGCTCACGCCGCAACATCTCTGTATTGCGCTGCGCAGCGGAGGATTTGGGGTGGTACGGCGTGTCGTCCCGCAGCATTGCCCAGAGCATGTTCGATCTGCGTCGGGCAAGCGCCAGAACAGCTTGGGTGTGTCGCTTGCCCTCCGCTCGTTTGCGGTCGTAGTAGATGCGGGACTCCGTGCACGATCGGATGCTGAGCTGGGCGGAGAGATAGGCCGCCCTCATTAGCCGCCGGTCATAGCGCCGCGGCCTGCGGAGGTTGCCGCTGATCCGGGCGGAGTCGCGTGGGACCGGAGCAAGACCGGCAACGGCGGCGAAACGATCCGCTGTGCCGAACACCGACACGTCGCCGCCTGCAGCGGCGAGGAGCTCGGCACCGAGCAGCGGGCCGAATCCGGGCATTGACTCGATCACCGCCGCTTTGCGGTGGCGAGTTCGATTCGGTGGACGCCCGCAGGGTGGCCCGGTCCTACGCGAGCCGCTGTGCCCCTCTTGGGCAACGGACAAGGCCCGCACCCTGTGTCGGGTGCGGGCCTTGTCGGTCTGCGGCTGGTGCCTGTGTCAGGGCTGCTCTGCCGGTGGGGTGGTCGGGCGCCCTTCGGCAGCGTCGCGGATCCACTGGGGTACCTCGAGGCCGTCACGTTCGTACAACGCGACCGATGCCCGTGCTGCGGCCCGCGCTACCTGTGGGCGGGCGGCGGTAGTGCGCTTCTCGGTGGTGGTCATCGTGGGTCCTCCTGCTCGTTCTGGTTGTCAGTGTCCTCGGTTTGTGCCGGTGACGCCAGTGCTCGCCACAACGCCCGGGTCGCGACGGCGCGCAGCACGTCTCGTTCGGTTCGGGTGATGAGCGGCGAGTCGGTCACCGGTGTGTAGATATCCCAGCCCAGTGCGGCTTCGGCCTCGTTCTCGCTGGTGGTGCGTTCTAAGCACCAGGTGATCCGTTGCCAGGCCTGGGCGCGTTTGTCGGCCACGGTGCGTTGACGGACGGTCAGGGCGACGCCGACGACGGCGAGGACGCCGACGATCAGGGTCACCCATGCTTGAGCGGGCATCAGGGGCGTTCCTTCCAGGTGGTGCGGGGTTGGTGGCCCCGGTGCCGTCTGGCACCGGGGCGGTCGGTTACCGGCGTGAGGTTCCGCGGACGATGTCGCCTTCGATGTAGGTGAATCCGTCTCCGCGGCCGTCACGGAGTGCGAAGTGGTAGTCCGCGTGGATCCAGACGGTATCGAAGTGTCCGGCGTCGGTGAGGGTGCCGAGTAGGTCTCGGTCGGCTCCGTTGGGGAAGAACGCGACTCCGGACGAGGGCGGGTAGTAGCGGTTCAGGGTGTCGATCAGGGTTTCGACGCTCCGGCATTCTGCGGCCGCGTCGAGGGCCTTGTCGTAGGTGGTCCAGTAGTCGTCGATGTCGTTGGTGGTCATGGCCTTTGCTCCTCGGTCGGTGCGGGTCGGGTGGGGGTGGTGAGCGTGGCGGGTCAGTAGTCCTCGTCCCAGTGCTCGCCTGCGTAGGTGGGGTCGAAGTCGGCGGGTGCGTGGGCCGGGTAGCGGCGGCGGATGTCGTCCTCGAGGTCGAGCCGGTCTTGCCAGTGCTTGTCGCACCTCGGATGCGATACCCCGGTTCCGGACAGTGCGTCCCGGTATTCGACGTCGCCGGTGCAATCGGGGCCGTCCGCAATGCAGGTGACGGCGTCGGTGTTCGTGGTCTCGGTCATAACTGTTGCTGCCCTTCGGAACTCGTGCCGGGTCGGTCTTGCGTCCTACCCCGCGTTCTTTCGCCGTCATCTGGCGTGGGGAGAGTAGGCGGCGCACGGGAACGTCGTCCCGCCCCTGGGCCGGGAAGTTTTCAGCCGGAGGCGTTCGTGAAAAGTTTTCGGCGCCCGCAGGGCCGGAGCGCAGCGGAGTCAGGGGTGGGTAAGGCGGGCACGGGTGACGCAGACTCGCCGGCAGCCAGATGCCCGAAAGAACGATGCTCTTCTACGGTGCGGAGCGCAGCGGAGCTCGGTTCGGGTGGACGCCCGGAGGGTGGCCGGCACCGCCGACAGGCGGACGCATGACGCTCGTCTCCGATCGCGGTGTGGCCACCTCCCGGTCGTGGAGCTCGTGCGGTGACTGTGCGGAGCGACGGGGCGTGGCCACGCTCGGTGTCGCGGTAGCGCGTCATGTCGGTGTCGCGGTACGCGCTGGGCGTCGGCCACGCCGGTTGCCGCTGCCGATCGCGGATCCGTTGACAGGCATGAAAACGGCGCACGACCCGTTGTTCTCGTGGGTCGTGCGCCGTCTCGTGGGTGTCAGATGCGGTCGAGCTCGAAGACCAGGGTTCCTGACGAGTTGTAGACGCCGAGGTGGTCGTCACCGTCGGGTTGGACGAGGTAGGTCGCCGTGTTCTCGCTCTGGCGGACCTTCATCGTGTAGTAGCCGTCGGCTTCGTCGTCCGAGAGTGTGCAGTACATCGGGCCGCCGATGTCGACGCTCATCATGCCTTCGCAGCTTCCGTCGTCGTAGAAGTAGACGGTGCTCGATGGACCGGTGGAGTCCCACATACCGGTGATCTCGGGTGCCGAGGAGCAGCCGGTGAGAAGGGCGGACCCTGCGACGGTGAGCCCTGCGAGCAGGGTGGTTGTCTTGTTCATCGGTCAGCCCTTCGCCATGCCCGCTGCGGCCTTGCCCACGAAAGTGGCCAGAGTCGCAGAAGTGTCCTGGAAGTTCACATCGGTGTAGAGGCCGTGGTACCAGCTCTTCTCGGCGGCCTCTTTCGCGTTGATGCCACCGAGGCCGACGGAGTTGAGGTCGCATACGGGATCTCCGACGATGCATGCGGACAACACGGGTGCGCCCGCAGGGTATGCCTCGCGTTTGCCGAGCGAGCCACGAACATTCCACCCCCGGCCAACTGTGGAGAACACAGTGTCATCGCTCGGATCGAAGTCGGACGAGGTCGGCGATGGACCATTGTATTGATACAAAGCCGACCGGCCAGTGACGCCGGCCTCCTTGATGACGCGGTTGAAGGCGGGGTCGGCGAGAAGGGCGGACGCTGCGAGGCGGTCGGATCCGATCGGGCCGTTGGTGGATGTGGAGTTGGCGATAATGCTGTTGATCGAAGCGCCGGCGTAGCCGCGGTCGGCGAACTCGTGTGCGGCGGCGGCGTTGACTGAGGCGCGAGTCTCGTTGCTGCGTCATCGTGTCGCCTCCGCGTACTCACCGGTGGCCGCCTGTTGTTCTACCTCGTACGGGGCATCCGAGCCGGCTGCTACTTGTGCCTCCTTCGAGCCTTCATGCAGGGCGAGGAGATGATTGGGCACTTTCGATTCCGCGACGTCTACGACGAGTTGGACCAGCTTGTCGTAGCGCCGGGTGACTGTTGAAGTTTTGACTTTCAGCATCCGAGCGACTGCTGCAAAATTTCCCTGCGCTTCGGGATGCTTGTGATAGAGGTACGCTGTTGTCCAGACGTCGTCGTGCAGGGCTCCGTGTGCGTCAAACAGGTCGCTGAGCTGCTGGGTACTGGCTTCGTCTGTAGGTTCGGCGACCGGCTTCGGAGCGCCTTCACGGCTCGGCAGACTGCCAATCACATTCTTCGGCAACGACGTTTCCAGACGGCTGGCGCGTGGTGCTCGGAGTATGACGGCGAGAACTTCGGTCATCGCCAGGAGGAAGACTAGGGCGATGGTGGCGATGCCGGCTGCAACGAAAGCGGGCATCACGGTTGAGGTCAGTGTTGCGTGGTAGGCGTTGCCTGCGATCGAGGCTCCGGCTGCGACGGCAAGAACGCAGAGGACGAAGCGGCGCCCGCGCACTGTTCGTGGGTCGGTGTGGTGAGACAGTGCGATTGCGGTGACCGTGGTGGCGACGATTGCGCCGTCGAGGACGACGGGTATCACCCAGGCTCTCCCAGGCTCGGTACCTGCCATTGTGGCGAGATCCCGCAGGGCTGCGAAGGACAGCCAGAAGGACGCCGCGGCTATACCGACGGTGAGGACGATGGCAGTGGCCAAAGCCCCGGTCAGCACTCGTGGGTGGATTAAGACCGTATTGGCGTGGCCGACGTGGTCTTCGGCCGGTTCGATAGAGGTACTAGCGTTATTCATTGATCGCAGGTCCAATCTGTGATCGACCGGCCGCGCTACTCACTGCCACCGCGTCGGTGGCGGTCGGAGAGACCTTCGAGCATCTCGGGGTGTGCTACCGCCGGTCCATCGCGCCCTCGTTCACGAAATCCAGCTACCAGCACGATCATCCACCGGTGCTCGCCGAAGTCATCGACACCGGTGAGATCATCGAAATCGAAATAGAAGAGCACGACGCATTCTGGGCATGGGCTGTGATAGAGACGTTTCGCCACACCGGAATTCGAGTGGAGGAACTCCTCGAACTCACCCACCTCGCAGTCGTGTCCTACACACTGCCATCGACCGGCGAGATCGTGCCGATGCTGCAGATTGTCCCGTCCAAAACCGGCGAAGAACGCCTTCTGCTGGTCAGTCCGGAACTCGCGAGAGTGCTGGCGACGATCATCGCGCGCCTGCGAACCACCAACGGCGGAGCAGTGCCCCTCACGGCGCGATACGACGGCCACGAGCGCATCAGAAATCCACCGCTACCGCATCTGTTCCAGCATCGAATGGGCTGGCAATGGGCGGTCCCAGCACGGACCTTGATCCAGAAGTGGCTCAACCAAACTCTCGCCGGGACACGGATCGTCGACAACGCCGGCAACCCGCTTCGGTATACCGCGCACGACTTTCGACGCATGTTTGCCACCGAGTCGGTCGGCAGCGGACTGCCCATCCACATCGTCGCAAAACTGCTGGGGCACAAGCATATTTCGACGACGTAGATCTACACCGCCGTCTTCGACGAGAAGCTCGTTCGCTCCTGTCGAACTTTTCTCGATGCCCGACGTGCGCAACGACCGGACGACGAATACCGCAGCCCCACCGACGCGGAGTGGAACGACTTCCAACATCACCCCGAGCATCGCAAGCTCGAACTCTGAACCTGCGGTCGCCCCCTACAACACTCCGTGCAAACACGAACATGCCTGCATCCGATGCCCCAGCCAGCAGGTCGATCCGACCGCTCGAACGAGGCTGACCGCCATCATTGCCAACCTCCGCGACCGCATTCACGAGGCACGAAACAACGGCTGGACCGGCGAAGCCGAAGGTCTCCAGACCAGCCTCACTGCGGCAGCAGCGAAGCTCGTCGGCCTCGACCGGACGACAGGATCCGGCACCGCGACGTCGCTTGGAATCCCAGCGATGCCGTGACGAGCTGTATCAGCGCTCAGTGAACTTGCGGCTGCCATTGTGACGCAAGGTTGGGGGCGACGCTGCCTGGTCCAGCGGCGTGAGCAAGTGCGCGAGTAGCCGAGCGGGGGCATCGTGCTGCACCATGTGTCCACTGCCTTCTATCCAGTGGAAATTACTGCGAGGCAATCGCTTACGCAGTCTCAGGGCGTATTCTGCGTCGAGCCATCGATCGCGTCGGCCCCACAGGATCGTTGTTGGGGCCGCGAGATCACCCAGTAGTTCTTGAAATTCGTCGGTGTCGGTTTCGTCGGCTTGTTCGTACTGTCGGTAAAAGGCATCCTGACCTGCAGTGCCTGTCCATGGGTCGACGAACGCGTCGAGGACACCTGCACTGAGACCGACATGGCTTCCGTCGCTGATCTTGCTGGTCACCAATTCCTTGTGTGCGTACTCGGGAAGGGCCGAGAATGCTGCCGCATCGTTTTTCACAGTGCTGAAGAATCCCCCGGAAGACCAGCTATTGACGCTAACCGCGTTGACCAGCGTCAAATCACGAAACATTCTCCCTCCCAACAGAGTTGCTCGAAGAGCGACAGCACCTCCGACGTCATGGGCCACCACGCTCGGGCTGCCCAGACCCCATTCGTCGAGCAGGTCGCCGAAGATGTCGGCTTGCTTCGCCAAACCGACGTTCTGGCTGATGTTCTTGTCGGATTGCCCGAACCCGAGCATGTCCCACACATACACTTGCCGGGTAAGGGCCAAACCGTGAGCGATGTCTTTCCAGATCAGCGACGAGAACGGTGTTCCGTGAAGTAGAACAATGGGATCACCGGTCCCGAAAGTGGACCATCGCACTGCGCCTTCGCCTGTGCGCAATTGACGATCCAGGTTCCATGCGGTCATGCTGATTCTCCTGTCTATGCCCTCGATGAACAAACCCCGGTGTCCGGAACGCGGGGCGTGGCCCCTGGGGCGAGTCGGGTTCACGTCAGGGTCGTGCGGATACCAGACGGGTGCGTGGTGAGGGGTACGTGAGCGCTGTGGCTACGGCCACAGCGGAGGTAGCGGCCACGGTCGTTGCAGGCCATTCGCCGAAGGTCGCCAGTAGGCTGGCGACGACGGTTCCCAACGCTCCTACGCTGTAATAGATCAGCATGTAGACCCCGAGGAGAGTGCCCGCGCGACGGTCGTCGACAGCGACGACCGCGGCCTGGTTCGCGACCTGGGCACTGAAGCATCCTGCGTCGAAGGCAGCGAGTGCCAGCGTCGTCCAGACCGGATTGCCGAGGGCCACGGTGAGAAGGAGCGCAGCAATGGCTGTGACACTCAGCGAAGCCAGCATGACTCGGCGGCTTCCCCAGCGGTCAGTGAGCTTGCCCGCCGGCCATGTCGCGGCCAAACCGAGAAGCCCTGCCAGGCTGTACAGACCGATAGTCCTCCCGTTCAGTGAATACGGCTCAGCCGACAGTGCCAGGGACAAGCCGACCCAGATGAGATTGAATGCGAAGAACCAGAGTGCTCCACTCGCAGCCGCCAGCCGCAACGATCGGTGACGCATCAACAGTGCCGGGGCGGTCCGCACTACCGACTGCCGACGACCTGCGCCCGACGGCACCTCTCTCGGTAGGATTGCCAAAGCTGCCGATGCAGCGACCAGACAACATCCGGCGAAGATCGCCAGCATCGCCCTCCACCCCCACGCGGATGCAAGTATTCCTCCGACGAGTCGACTGGAGACGATGCCCGCCGAGATCCCAGCCGCGACGACGCCGAGCGCGGTACCCCGCTTGACCGGGTCGGCCAAGCGGCCGACAAGTGCACTGGACTGCCCAGCCACCGAGGTCAGCACCCCGATCAGGACGAACACTGCGATCAGCACCGCAGCGCTGCGAGCCAACGCAGCACACGACAGAGCCGCTGAGAGTGCCAGCAACTGCACCGCGATCACTACAGCGGGCCGCATCCGATCGACGAGCGGAACCAGCATCAGCACACCGACGAGATACCCGACGAGCGATCCGGAGGTGACGAACCCGACGACCGTCAACGATGCGTCCAGATCGGCCGCAACCTCGCCCAACGCCGGTGCGATGGCGTAACCGTTGGCGATCGCGATCCCCGCTACTACCGCTGACACTGCAAGTTCGGCGCTGGTCAGTGGGCGATCTACGGCCACATCATCAACGCGTGCAACACTTTCAGACGGCACGGTGACGTACCGCGATGCACTCGACTTCCACGAGTGTCTCCGCGTCGACGAACGGCAGCGCGTGCACCAACGAAAATGCCGGCTTGACCTCGCCGTACACCTCGCCGTGAGCACGGGCAGCGTCTTGCCAATTCTCGAAGTCAGCGACGACGAGGCGACTCTGCACCACCTCCGACAATTCGAACCCTGACTCGGCGAGGACCGTGGCCACTGTTGCGAGCGCGGAGAGAGTCTGCCGGTACACATCCGGGCCCTCTCCCGCAGTGCCCGAGATGTAGATGGTGTCGCCTGCCATCACGGCACGTGAATAGCCCACCGATGATTCCCACGGCGATCCCGACGAAATACGTGTATGCATCAATTTCCTTTCACTACTTCGGTAGTAACATAGACAGTACTACCAGGGTAGTGAAGAGATGGGCAAGAGGAATACACTGCTCATGTGAACGACAAACCGACATCGAAGCTGCAGTCGGCCCTGATGCGGCTCGGGTTTTCCCAATACGAAGCCAAGGCCTATACCGCTTTGGTGGGGCAGTCTCCGATGAACGGCAGCGAAGTCAGTAAGCGAGCAGGTATGCCGCCGTCGAAGGTGTACGAGACCCTCGCCCGCCTCGAAACCAAAGGCGCGGTTGTGGTGAACAGATCAGAGCCTGTTCTGTACGGAGCTGTTCCGCACCGCGATCTCCTCACCGGGCTCGCTGCGCGATTCGAGGCCGATGTCGCAGCGGCGATCGACGAGCTCGATGCCATGCCCGCTGCCGACCGCGCGGGTTTGGTGTGGTCGCTCTACACGCGAGAATCGATTCTCGACGCATTCGTGCGCCTCATCGACACTGCGCACTCGCAACTGTTCGCCGGCATCTGGGACGAAGAGCTCGACGCTACAGGCCCTGCCCTCGAGCGTGCAGCACAGCGTGGGGTGCAGACGCATGTTGCAATCTACGGTCCACGTACCCTCCGCGGTCCGAAGGTCTATGACCTCTCCGAATGTGGGGCGAGCGCACGACTGAGGCTGTCCGGTCGACGCCTCGCTGTGGCCGTCGCCGACGATGTCGACACCGTCGTGGCCGAATTCGGCGACCGCTCACCAGCGGAAGCAGTGCTGACCACCAATCCGGTCACAGGCCTGCTCGCCGTCGAATACATCAAAGCCGACATCAGTGGACGGCTACTGATCAACGCAATGCCCGACGCAAACTACCGACAACTGCTCGAGACCCACGACATGCAATCGATACTCGCAACCACACCCTGATCAGATGGTGAATTCAGGAGCGCCATCGACGACACAACTACTACCGGATCAGCCGGCTCCACGCACCGCACGGCGCTGCAGTGTCGACGTCCCCGCCTAGTCCGGATAGGGCCGCGCTTGCGGGCCGTCAGGGCTCGCAAGCGCGCAGGGCGGCGGGATCGCGTCCCGGCACGGCCTTTCACGACCGACGCGCACCGATAGCCGCAACGGTCCCGAGCGCACAGAAAACCGCTCCGAGAGCTATCGGCGCTATGGGTCCGAGCACATCGATACCGACAGCACCGGCCAACGCGCCGCCGGCGATCGAGACGTTGAACACCAACACGTACAACGACGTCGCCGCTTCGCGGCAGTCCGGTGCGGCATCGAACACTGCAGTTTGCAACAGCACCGGTAGCGCCGAATACGACAGCCCCCACACACCGACCAACACGAACACGCTCAGTGCACCCATAGGAGCAGCGAGAACCAGCAACACGACGGCCAGGACGGCAACACCCACCACCAGCATCATCGGCGAGCGCGCGGACACGAACCCGGCTAGCGCGTTCCCCGCAACCCCGGCAATCCCATAGATCAACAGGTACCCGCCGACCACGTCCGAGGAGACACCCACACCGCCGAGAAGGTAGGGCGCGATATAGATATAGGCAGCGCACTTTCCGATCACCACAGCTGCGGTGATCAGAAGAACTCGTCTGATTCGACTGCGTCGCAGAACATCTCGAATGCTGCTCGCAGCCTGGGCGGATCGCGACGCGGGCAAGGCCGGTATCAGTACGACAACGGCGGCACCGGCCACCGCCGTCAGACCGGCGAGGGCCGCGAATGCACCTCTCCACCCCACCCACTCCCCCATCCAGGTTCCTGCCGGAACACCGAAGACGAGAGCAAGGGAGATGCCCGAAAAGGTCACCGCGGTAGCTCTCATCCGCTGAGGCTGCGGAACCAGAAGCACTGCTACCGCAGCGACGATCGACCACATCAACCCGTGCGCAATCCCGACCACGAACCGCACCGCCAGAAGCTGCGCATACGACGTCACCAGAGCGGTCGCAGCGTTACCGAGTACGAACACAGCGACGATGATCAGCACCACGGTGCGGCGGTCGACCGCACGCGTCCACCTGGTCGCCACAGGGGCGAGGACGCCGGCGACGATGCCGTACAGGCTGACGGACAGACCCGCGACACCGACACCGACACCCAAGTCGTCCGAGATTGCTGGTAGGACTCCGATGGGCAGCATCTCCGTAGCGGTCACCGCGAACACCGCCAGCGCGAGCACCGTGACGGCAGCCCAGGCCCGAACCGGTGTCAGCATGGACCCGGCACCGGTGACGGAGACGGCGGTTCCGCGGGTCAGGGCTCGGCGTGGGAGCAGCGCATCTAGCGGTGGGGGTACGGGGCATGGTTCGCAGGGTTTGCCGCGTACAGCGGCGCTGAGTGGTTCCGGATCGTCGGTCTTGCCCGTGAGGTCCGTACCGCTTGCGGTGGGTGGCGCTGGTTCGGGTGCGGTGATGGTGGGGAGTTCGGTGGGTGCGTGGTCGCGGCGGCCGCCGGGGACGGTGGCCATGCGGCGGCGCAGGACGTCGAGTTGGGTGGCTTTGTCGAGTCCGGTGAGGTCGGGGATGGCGTTGACGGTGGCCATGGGGATCGACCTTTCGCCGTGCCGGTAGGAACTACCGTCAGACTATCGAACGCGTGTTCGACTGTCGAATGTGCTGGTGAGCCGGTTCAGCGGGGAACGGCGTGGCCGTCGAGGTCGGCCGCGGTGAAGGTCCAGGCGAGGTGCCGATATAGCCGGAGGTCGCGTTTCACCTGGTCGAGGGCGTGGGAGACGGCCGGGTGGTCGGGGTCGTGGCCTTCCGATCGGATGGCTGCGCGCTCGTTGTGGTCCATGTCCGGTTTGGACGCACGGGGCGGTGCGGCGATTCCGGCAACAGTCATTCGTTCGAATGACTGGACGTTCGATGTTGGTGACGGTGTTCGCCAGTGCGCCTCTCGGCAGGTGGCCGCTCGTAGCGGCTGATGGTTGGTACCCGGGGCATTGGGATCGAACGCCGTCGAGTTCTACCACGACAGTGCTGTCGGTGATATTCCAGCCCGTGTGGGAGGCGAAGAAAGGGGGTCCGTTATGCGTAGACCGCACATAGACGACTTCGCTGACGCCGCCGAATTCACGCCAACCTTACCCAACTGACCGAATCCCGCGCCCGTCCACCGCGTCAGGGTGCCGTTCATTCAATCGTTCTAACTAGCTCGGCAGAGGGCTCCGATGCAAAGTCAGCGCGGTACAAATATCCGGCGGGAACCGCTCCCGTGTGCCTTGTCAGATAGTGGAGGGAATTTCATGAAGAAGCGAATCTCAACGGTCGCAGTCCTTGTGGGCCTGCTTTTCGTCCCCGCGGTGGGTGCGACCGCCAGTGGCCAGCCCGCATCACGTCCGGCCGCAACACCAAGCGTTGTGGCCGACAACGTTCACCTCGCCGCTGACAAAATCAAGTGGTGCGTGTATTCGAAGAACAACTACTCGTCGTTCCACGACTACAACTGGGCGGTCGCTGCTTACTGCTGGGCCACGGGAGGCAAGATCCAGGACCGCCGTCCGTGACGGCGGGTCATGGGGGCGGCGCTGTTTCGACAACTTGGGTTCCCTGGCCGTGTCGCCGGTACAGGGCTAGCGCGGCTCTCTAGCGCACTGCGCAGCAGTGTGTTTCGAACACGGGTTTTATCGTGTCTTCGTCGGTATCGCGCTCAGGTCGCGAGTGCGGAGGGTCGGCGTGCCCTGGCCTGGGCTCGACCGGTGCGGGGTTCCCGCGAGTCGACCTGAGCCAAGTGTCGGTCCCGTGAGGCGTTCACCGTCTCGGTTCAGCGCGACCGCGTAGTGGCTGGTCTTGCCGACGTCGATGCCGCAGAACACCTGATAACTACTGTTGTCCAACGTCTCCCCTGCCCTTCGGGTTGTGGTGGTCGGGGGCACCGTTCCCGTCACCCACGTTATGCAGACCCGTCGTTGTAGCCATGCCTCTATCAGCGGTGAATCGGTGCCTACCGATCCGGCGGCGTCACTCGCCGAGACCTGAAGTCGGCCGGTGGCCTGTAAGCCATACCGGATCAGTCGACCAGCCCCCACTGGCCAGGGGCTGGGAAGAAGATAACGGGTGGCCTGTCAACCCCGAAGAGGGAGCTTGCGACCGTGGGTTGACTGGTCGGGGTCCCCGGCATGTCAGACTCGGGCGACTCGTACGACCAAAATGGTGACCCATATGGGGCGGCCCCGAAGGGGACGTGCGGACGCGTTCACGCGACCGAATATTGTTGCACTGCAATGTCTGTGGCTGATTCAATAGCTGACCAGCGGCCCAGCTGTCTTACTTTCTCGCAGCCTGTATGTCCTTTTCCGGGAAATCGAATGCGGCTCGAATTACCGTGTCGATGAAGAATGCGGATATCGACGCTGGTTATCCTTGAGAAGACGAATGCGGTTGCGCATTGCGAATGTGTCGATGAAAGGTTTTCCGGCTGTGGCCAAACGAGTGACAACCCAATTGGTGGACGATATCGACGGGTCGGTCATCGACGACGAGTCCGGCGAAACGATCGAGTTCGCGATCGACGGCGTCGAGTACTCGATCGACCTGAAAGCGAAGAACGCCACCGAGTTTCACAAGAAGCTCGACTACTACGTCGGGCATGCGACGCGGGTCGGTGGCCGCAAGCGTAAGCCCTCCCCCGCTGCCGCGTCGACCGCGACAGCGGCCGGCGGATCGGTCAAGCGTGATCCGGAGCAGACGCGGGCGATCCGGCAGTGGGCATTCGACCAAGGTTACGAGATCAGCGAACGCGGCCGCATCCCGGCCGATATCGAAGAGGCGTACAACGCCGCACACTGACGGGCGGCGAGCCGCCTGCGTCGACGCGAGCGGGCGCCGGTGGTGGTGCGCCGAGCGGGGGAGCTCGAGGGGCCGCCGCAGGCCCCCTCGACCCGGGCCGGGGACGTCGAGCCGCCGGTGGCGGGCACCGTAGGGGTACCCGCTACCGGTTCCGATTTCTAGTCGGTGATGCTCTCCTGGGTGGGGGCGGTCAATGCGTCGTAGCCCTGCTCGGGGGTGAGCGTTCCGGCTGCGACCTGCTCGACCGGAGTTAGGTCGTAACCGTGCTCGACCAATAGGTCCAGGTAGTTGTCCTGGTTCCCGTAGCCGCTGCGCTTCCACCAATCCTTGCCGGTTCCGCTCATCCGTGCCTCGTAGGCGGCAAGGATCTGCGCGAGCAGGATCACCTGCGCGCGAGTGTCGCTGGCCTTGTCGATCACCGGTGCCAGAGCATCGCGTGCGGCGCGTTCTTTCCAGTCGCCCCACCGCTCGGTGGCGGGCTTGTCGACTGTGACACCAAGCAGCTCCGCGAGGTGCTCGGAGGCTTTGTTCTGGGTGAGCAGTCCCGGCTCTTCGACGAGAGTGTCGGTGATCCCCTTCGCGGCACCCTTCGGCAGGGTCTTGCTGGTGAGGAACTTCGACAGGAACTCCTTGCGGACCACTGTCGCGGCGAGAGATGCGACGTTGAGCGCCTTGGTGCGCCGACGCGCGGCCCTCTCGGCTTCCTTCGCTGCAGCCTCGGCGGCGAGCCGCTTCTGCTCGGCGGCCTGGGCGACTGCCTCGGCGTCGGCGGGTCCACGTCACCGGCGGGTGCGGCCAACGCGGCCGCGAGGATCGGCCCTGGCTTCACACCAGCGGCGTCGGGGTCTGAGGTGAAGTATTCCGGCACCCAGACCTCGGCGGTTCCGATGTCCTTGTGGTGGTGCAGTCCGGCCTCGGGCTCTGCCGACAGGTTGTCCTCGGTGTCCCAGTCGATGCTGTCCTCTTCGATAATTTCGCCTGTGGCGGTGAGGGTGTATCGCTCTTCCTTCGACAGCCACAACGCCCAGTGCCCCGCTGCGCCGTCGATCACGGCGTCGGTCACTGGGCCACCGTCGGCGGTCACCAGATCGTCCGCGCGCAGGTACGGGTCGCCGTAGGCCGGTTCTTCCTCGAGGACGGTGAACCCTCGTTCGGCGTAGGGGATGCCTGCTTCGGCGCGGGCTTTGCGCTCAGCGCGGTCGTTGAGCAAACGCTGCGCGGTCCACCGGAAGTCGTACCGCGCTCCTAGGAGCTTCTCGATGGCGGCGGTGTCGCCTTCGGCGTCGAACTCCGCGACGATCGCGGCCTGATCGAGGGTGAGCTGCCCGGCGTCGAGGGCCGCGCGGGCGGTCTGCGAGCGGCCCGCTGTACCTGCGGTTTTCGCGGTCTCCCGATTGTCGTAGTGCACGCAGCGGGCGAGAACGGCCTGTCGACTTCAACATCACGCTCAGCGGCTTCGCCACCATCCGGAGCGGACCAGCGGTGTCGGCGTTCGGAAAGTTGGACTGCCACCACGAGCTGGAGGTCAGACTGTCGACGAGGGCTTGGCAAGCGTCGATATTGTCGACGACTTCGCCTGAACCGACGGCTTGCTCCGCAGAACAGACTCGCCAATCGGACAACCCTCGTCAAACGGCATTCGATGATCGTAGCGATCGATCTGAGCATCGCAGTTGGTTGTGTCCGCTCAGCCAGTTCAGCGATACGTGTCGGCACCTACCTCTACGGTGTCGCGTGTGAGCGAGAGCGACGACATGGGGGTAACTCCGGTGCCCGATCGTGTGCTTGACGAGCTCGCCGACGTTCTGGTGGACAGGGTCGATCAACTGCTCGACCGGCTGACCGATCGAGCAATGTCGGCACCGGTGGCCGGATCGCGTATGTGGGAGTCGACGTGGAAGCAGCGGGACACTGCGGTGGGGCGTGCCCGCGACCAAGAAAGATCTCGCGTGCGGATTGAATTGACGCACCTGGCGGTCGCAAAACTTAGCCCGAAGCACGCTGCAGCCCTCCACGTCCCAGCTCGACAACGGCAGGTAGTCAGGCCCCGCGCTGCGAACACCGGTCGCAATCGGGTCGACGATGCACAGCTGGCCTTCTTCTGAAGATTGCTCTTGTTTCGTGAACGCATCTCGGACCCGGTCGTCAAGTAGCGCGGCATCCCATGTACTTCACTGGACTACAGCAACTTTCGAGCTCGCAACTAGACTCGCGCAATGGATACTTCCGAAGTTGCTCTCATGGTCTCGGGCGCGAGTGCTTTCATCACGCTTGGCGGACTGTTCTGGCAGCTCATGCTGTATCGATTATCAGGCGCGCGGTTGCAGGTTCGACTCATGCCCGACTACCTGGACAGACATCACACTATCTACAGAGGAGCAGGGCGGAGTGGCCTTACAGCCAACTTCGATATGTTCGACGGCCCCGAGGTGTCCAAGATAGGGGTCGAGCTGGCCCTGATCAAGGTCACCAATGTTGGCCGAATTTCCGTGTCAGTCGAGAATATCTCGCTTGATTTCGGGCGCTCCTCATCCTGGCCGTGGAAGAGGGGTCGAAGGAACACCGAGGGGGTCGTCGTCCAAGCATATGAGGGACACGATTCCACGTCGGCTCGACTGGATCCAGGTAGCACCGTTACCGTCATGTTCCCGTTCTGGTCACTCGTCAAGGGGTCCAAGCATCTGACCAGTAAGAGGAACTTCACTGTGCGCGGAAGCGCTACAGCAGCAGGCCGCAGAGCGGACCTGTCGTCGCGACGGCTGTCATGGAAGTTGACGCCGCAGTCAGCGTCGCTGTTTGCGGATTCCGGGGAACCTGACGCGGAATTGCGGGCGTATCGGATGTTATGGCACCAGACCCGAGATAATGAGGGACGCACGAAATTCGGTTCCCACTGGCACGAGATCAAGACTGCGTTGGATAACGGCGTGAGCGATGACGAGCTGGTGGAGATTTTCGATAATGCTCACCCAGAGGGGGGCGTTTACATCAGCCTCCCGTACGACGTGAGGGCTGCGTACAAGGATGCGGACTTGCGAGAACAGCTTCTACCGCTGGTCTACTAGAACAATAGGGGCAACCGGGGGCGGCCGTCAGTGGCGCGTTCGAGGGGGAACGTGACAGGGCTTCTAATCTCTTCGCAACCCGGGCGCCGGTCTTGCCACGAATTTGACGTGAGACCGTCGGCGGCGGTTGTGGGATTCCTGTGCGAGGAGCAGTTAACCTCCTTGGCATGGAACCGTCGACCGCCATCTCATCTGCGGTGTCCGCACGAACTCTCGGCGCGCGAGGTTCGCGGTCTTTGGTCGGCTCGTCCGACCCCGCCGCTGAGCTGACTCCAACAGCTGCTGCAGTGCTGGCGGCCATTCCGGCATGGTGGTCGGCCAGAGCGACGATGGCGGGTCTGAGCGGTGACTGGCTTGATGTTCACTGGGCACTGGGCACAGAACCGCCTTTGATCCTGTCCGACGCCCCGCCGCTGGAGCTGGAGTGGGGTCCGCTCACCCCCGAGGCTGTCGGTGCTGCGTACGTTGACTCGCTCGCACCGGAGACCCGGGCGCGTCATGGTCGGCATTACACCCCGCATGAACTGGCCGACCAGTTGTGGTCGATGGCGCGTTCGGCGGTCGGCTTCAAGGCACCGCTGCAGCCTCTCCCCGGGCTGGTGCTCGACCCCGCGTGCGGTGCTGGAGCGCTGTTGCTGCCAGCGCTTCGTGAGCATCTTTCAGCGAGCATTGACGGCGGCACCGACGGCCAGGCGGTCTTGAGTGGCTTGTCCAGCGTCATCGAGGGGGTCGACACTGACCCTGCCGCGGTGTGGGTGGCCAACGTGGTGATGGCAGCGGAGATGCTTCCGCTACAGGCACGAATTCCTGAGGAGCACCGACGGCCGTTCCCGCTTCTCGCAAAGACGGACGACGGTCTGAGGGAGCGCACCGACAAAGCTCGAATTATCGTGATGAACCCTCCCTACGGCCGAGTCCGACTGAGCGCGGACGATCGAGTGCGCTTTGCTGATTCGCTCTACGGCCACGCCAACCTGTACGGCATCTTCATGGCCGCAGCGGTGCAGTCGATAGACGACAAAGGTGTCGTCGCGGCACTGGTGCCGACATCGTTCACAGCCGGCCGATACTTCGAGCCGCTCCGGCGACTGTTGGCGCAGCGAACACGTCTGCAGGAGATTGCGTTCGTAGCCGACAGATCGGGCGTGTTCACCTCCGTCCTTCAGGAAACCTGCCTGGCAACGTTCACGTCGCGCAAGATTCGTCGTACGACTATTCAGACAATTGGGTCACAGACCACCTACGTCGCGACAGTCGCGACGCCCACCAGCGGTCGGCCCTGGGTACTTCCTCGACGTTCGGACCTCGCGCCCATCGCCGCCGCCGCAGCCGCACTGCCGCTGTCGGTCGCAGCCGCTGGATGGAAGGTGAGCACAGGCCCTCTGGTGTGGAATCGCAGGAAGGACGATCTTCACGCTCGTCCGGCGAACGATCGTCATGTGGTGTTGTGGGCAGCAGATATCGATGGAGGCGTGCTTCACCGCGATGCTGCTCGCGCCCACATGCGTTATCTAGCAGTCAAATCGCCCGCAGACTCGAAGACGATGCTCACCTCTGACCCTCGCATCCTGGTGCAACGAACCACTGCACCCGAGCAGGTCCGACGACTGGTCGCTGCCGAACTGACCCAGGAGCATCTCGACAGCTTCGGCGGCTCGGTGGTCGTGGAGAACCACGTCAACGTCCTCCGACCCGCTACACCGGAGCCACTACTCTCGTCGGCGCTGCTCACGCGACTACTGGCAACCGACACCATGGACAAACTGGTTCGGTGTATCTCGGGATCAGTTGCGTTGTCTGCCTACGAACTCGAATCGGTGGCGTTGCCTGCCGTAGAAGTTCTCGAGCAATGGGAGACCTTGTCCGGCGAAGCTCTCGAGTCCGCCGTCAAGGGTGTCTACGGATGTGCGGAAGCCACGCTGTGAGACCGATCATCACCGCGTCAGGCGCTACCGAACGTTTGCTGCTGATCTTCCCCCGGGAAGCATTCGATACCGTGATGTCCAGCCCGCTGGCAGGAGCCGCGGTGTCCGCGATGATCTACGTGGACTCGATCGCGACCGGCAACGATTCCACGACCTTTTGGGCCCGACCCTCGATGGTCATGTGGATGTCCGAAGAGATGCGTAGTCGCGACGCCGAAGACGATCGCATGCAGTGGCGCGAGGCAGCCGCGAAGACAAACAAGGATCTCGTGAAGGTTCTCGACGAGTGGGGAGTGCCCACAGCCCCTGGATACGCCGACAACTCACGAGAAACATTGCGTGACGAAACCTTCCGAAAGTGGCGCGAGAACAGCGCGATTCGAGAAAAAGCAGGTGTGCCGAAGAATTCGGGCAACGGCCGCTGGGCGCTCGAACCGCATTTCGCCGACCTGTTCGACCCTGGTCTATCTGGGGATCAACTCGTCTTGCAAGTTGTGCAGTGGAGGGAGCGTCACCTTTCTCCGGCCGCCAAACTGAAGGTCCAGTTCGCAGCGCAGGGACGCCAGACTGAGCACGCAGTCTCTGTCACACTCCCGAACGGGGGTGGCGTTCGCCCATTGGAGTCCGGCAAAGCGTCCTTGATCCTCAAGAGCGTGGTCGAGGAGTGGGCGGCCGTGCGACTGACGACACCGTACGTGGTCACGATCAGCGAGCCGGGTGACAAGGTGTTCACCGCCGATGCCAAGCTGCTCACCTACCTTCAGATCACGATCAATACACAGGCGCTCCTACCGGATGCGTTGATTGCCGACGTGGGCGGCGACGATGTCCAGTTCTGGTTTGTCGAAGCCGTCAACACGGACGGTGAAATCAACGAGGCGCGTAAGCAGTCGCTGCTGACGTGGGCGACCAGTCAAGGCATCAACCCTGCGCACTGTCACTTCCTGACCGCATTCACCTCCCGAACGGATCCAGCTGCCCGCAAGAGGCTCAAGGACCTTGCCTCGGGAACGTACGCATACTTCGCCGACGAGCCAGGACACGAACTGGCCTGGTACCGGCTCGTCGACGGCACGGATACGTAGGTCGCTTCCTGACGTTCACGCCGCGATCGCGGTGGGGTTTCCCGAACGGTAGGGCGTACCTCGGTGGGGCATTGCGTAGAGCACGTTGGTTCGACGCCTGGCCAGACAGATCAGTGCCGACCGGTGATCTTCGCCCTCTGCCCGTTTTCGGTCGTCGTACTCACGGGAGGCTTGATCGCGCAGCGAGGCGAACGCCGAAAGATAGAGTGCACGTTTGAGTCTGATGTTCCCACCCCGTCGTCGGTGCTCACCACGGATGGATGTCGCAGAGAAGGTCGTGAGCATGTCTGCGCGCAAGTATTCCGCCACCCTATTGATGGCTTTAGGGAGCGGACCCAACGCTGGAAGGCCAGGCCTTGAGCCTCGCCGCCCCAGCGTCTCCGACTCCGCCCCGCGCGGTGTTTGCTCCGCCGCCCAGCACGCTGATGGCGGAGGGAACCTGCGCAGTGGGTCACCACAAAAGACGCTCAGGACAAGCGCCACGAGTTCCGATTCCGAGCGCCACAGGTGCGCGGACGGCGGGTGCCTGAGATCGAGCGGAGCGGCCTGGGAACTCTCGGACATCCACTTGAGGACCGTGTCAGATTCAGAGTTGGGGGGCAACCACACACGAAACCGATTCAACAGAGCGCGCATCCGCGTTCGGGGCGGTTAACATGAGCCATGAATTCCGGGGGGACAGAACACAAGCCGACCAAAAATCAATGGATTGCCGCGTCCATCATCATTCCTGTCGTGGCCGCTATCATCGGGGCGGGCGCGCTCATCTACGTGAACCGGGACAAGGACAACGCCGCATCGCCGGAACCAAGCCCACCAATATCGGAACCGGTGACTTCACCTGTCACACCACCCCCGACCAGCACACCCCGATCGTCTGTGCCGAGAACCTCGACAACGACGACCACACCTCGCCCACCAGCGCAGATCTATCTCGATGAGCTCAAGGCGATCGACGGCGGAGGACTCCGCACCGGATCCGCCGAAGTCAACGGCGACGTCTATCCGCACTCTCTGTACGCGAACATCGGCGGCTGCCGAACTTCCGGCCGCTACACCTACAACATCGGCCGCGACTGGACGACGTTCGAGACCACAGTCGGACTCCGCGACGACACCGAGAGCCAGACGGTCGCGCAATTCGAGATACTTGCCGACGACGTACCGGTGTACACCTCCGGCAACCTGTCCGTCGGGCAATCCGTGCCCGTCAGCGTCCCGGTCGACAACGTGCTCCAGCTCAAGATCGGCTACGTCTTCGTCGATGGCGACATGGGCCTGTGCAGCGACGCCGGGAACGTCGTCTGGGGGGACCCAACCCTGCGGTAGCAAGCGCCAAAACACACGGCGTTCGTCGCAGGCACAGCTTCGATCACACCCTGGGAACGGGTAGTAGGAGACAACTGATGGCTCTACGTAAGCACCCCGAACAACCCGAGCCATCGGAACCGTTGCTGTCGTTGATCCTGTTGGGAATCGGCGCGTCCACCCTTGTTGGCGCGACCTTCTTCTACTTGTTCGCCTGGCAGCAGCAGGGTCCGTTCGGCAATTTCTTCCTCACCGGCGTGGCCGGCCAACAACTCTTCGACGCCGCGCGAACGACGCTCACGCTCGTCGGCATCGTCGGCCTCGGCGGTGCTTCCTTCATCGCCTACCGCCGACAACGCACCACCGAGAATGCACAACAGACGGCACTGAGAGCTCTCGCACTGGGCCAGCAGCAGTTCAGTCAAGACTCCGTACGCGCATTACGAGAGCGCTATACCGCTGCAACAGAGCAGCTCGGGTCCCACTCCTTCGCTGTACGGCTTGCCGGTCTCTACGCCATCGCAGCTCTCGCAGACGACTGGCGCGCGAGCGGCGAACCCGGCGAGCAGCAGACGTGCATCGACGTCATCTGCGCATACCTACGCACACCCACCATTCCTATGAGCGAAGTCCTCGACGACGCCCGCGAGTTGATTTCCGTCGAAGACGAACAAGCCGGCTCGAAGGCCGAATACGAAGTGCGGCGCACTGCCGTTCGGATCATCGCCGAACGAACGAGACCCCGAGCGACACCGCCTGCTCCCGGCTCGTACCCAGACTTCGTCGACGGACCGTGGTCCGACCGCCGATTCGACCTCACCGGTGCCGAATTGGTCGATGCCGACTTCTCGAGCTGCACATTCGACGACCTCGATCTCACGAACGCCCAGTTGCTCGGCCAAACGACTTTCAGCGCAGCCGAGCTTCGACGGGTGCGCTTCACAAATGCCCGGTTTCGCGCGCGTGGGCAGAGGAAGGGAGGTGCCGACTTCTCGACTGCACATCTGAGGGCCGCTATTTTCGAAGACGTGCGCATGTTCGTCCCCTGCGGGTTCGAGCGAACAAAGTTCAAGGACTCCGCTACCTTCCGAGGGGCCATGTTCACCGGATCGGTCTCGTTCGTCAGCGCCCGCTTCTCGGAATCGAGCGCAACGCTGTTCGACGAGGTCAACTTCGGCACCGACCACGTCACCTTCGCCCGCGCACGTTTCGACGGCCCGGTCGATCTCTCGAAAGTTGATTTCACGTTCACAAAAAGTATCGACTTCACAGGCGCGACCGGCGGTACTCCCCCGCGCATTGCGCGGGACACCCGTGATCGATTCGGGGGCTGGCCGTGGATCGACGCCGCCGATCCCGACACCGACGAGCCAGAGCCTACGTAGAGCGAGTGTGGTGACGCCACCGATTCGATAGCGTCACCGGTGGATATCGGGCAGCCGTGCGGGCCTCGGAGTTCAGCCAGAATTCGATGAGGACTGTCAAGGACACGGGCGCGTCCATCTCGGCGGGTTGATGGTTTCAGGAGTGTCGCGCGTGGAGGCTGCGATCGTTGGCCGTGGCGTTCGGTTCCGGTTGGGGCCGGGCGATGTTCAGTTCTACGAGTGCGAGGAGTCGCGCTGTGTTCGCTGCGATTTCGGCAGGTAGTGGCGGTACGTCGAAGGTCTGATTTCACATGCTTGCCGAGTGCGGCAGTGGATACGACAGAATTGTTCTCTCGCAACGCTTTCAGGTCTACTGCTCTTGATCTGTCTTTGGGTAGAGCAGATGGGTGGCGGTGCCGTCGAAGTGTTCGAGGCGCGCCGGCCAACTTCCAGTCCGAAGTGTGTTCGACGCCGACCGAATGAGAGAATTCCTCGGTTGCAGTAGATCGATCCACTTGGGGGTGAGCGGTGGCGGAAGATGGTTCGTGGATCCTGCACCTAGGCCCGGACGTTCCCTCGGCTATAGCGGATTCTGCGCTTCCGCAGGCCTGGGTTGGTCGGCTGTCCGCAAGCATCGGGACCGGGCCAACCGGCTGGGCGGTCGAACTGAGCAAGTCGATGGCTTCTCGTATTGTCGACACATTTCCCGAGCTCGGGGCCAACGGCGTCTACCACGAACTCCGTCGAGGCTGCGAAGCTGCGACGATGCTGGGGATTTCGCTCGCTTCTGGCATGCCTGTGTCGCCGTTGGAGGAATTGCCGGCACTGCTGTCAGCACCGTCGGAATTGGTGAGCCGAGGGCTCGGCGTAGATCACATGCTCCGGAGTATTCATATCGGACACGCCGTCGCTGTGCAGGCGTTGCTCGCGGCTGTCGAAAGCAACTTACCGGTCGAGGAACGGTTCGCCGAGGCCGGCCGATTGTTGACTCTGCTGTCCGCGGTTGCCGAACAGCTCGATGCGCGCCTGGCGCGCCGATTCGAGGAAGTTCGGGCAGCCTGGGAGGCGAGCTCGACGGCGCTTCGAAGTCGGTTCGTGAACGACATTCTGAGAGGCGGCCCCGTCTCGATGGATCAGGCCGAACGAGCCTTAGGATACGACTTGGCATCGCATCATGTGGGCGTCGTCGCATGGTGGGGCGATTCGGTGGACATGACACCTAATCGAATGGTCGACCTGGTACGCACGGCATTGATTACTGCCGGGTTCGGTCCGGTACTGACGCTTCCGGTCGGGCAGCGACGGGTATGGGCGTGGGGCGCAACACAGAACATGACAGTCCAACCAGAGCTCCCGCCGAGCCACCGGACCACGGGTGTGTACTTGGCGTTGGGCGAAGGAAAATCGGGGGTCGACGGTTTTCGTCAGACGCATCGTCAGGCGGTCGAAGCCTCCAGGGTCGCGACTGCATCGAGTCGAGGACCGCGAGCATTGACTCGATTTCGAGACGTCGATCTCGTCACGATGGTCTCTGCCGATCCGGCGGCCGCTTGGGAATTCGTTAACCGTGAGCTGGGTGAGCTGGCCGCCACGGATGAGATGACGCAGACCCTGCGATCGACCCTCAAGCAGTACCTGGAGTTCGATCGGAGTCTGCAAAAGACAGCACATCACATGCACATTGCGCGCGGAACCGTGGCCCACCGTGTGTCGAGGGCGGAGCGACTTCGAGGCCGAAGTGTGGCAGAGCGTCGAATGCAGCTCGAAGCTGCTCTTTCCTTGATCGTGGATTTTCCCGCCCTACTGACCAATGCGTCGCCGAATGGAACTCGAGACCAACCGCTGTAGAAAACGCGACACGCGAGTACATTGATTGACCCGCCGCCGTCCCGAAGCATGGAACACATGCGCCCTTCGCTCGATCTCGACCTGTACGGCAGAAAAGCTCTCGAATCTCCGCTCGGGACCTACCGGTCCATCCGCGATACAGGTTCAGCCGTCTGGCTTTCGCGTCACCGCATGTGGGCTATCGGCCGATATGCCGATGTCCGTGCGGCACTGCGGAACGATGCCGTGTTCGCCAGTGGCAAGGGAATCGCAGCGAACCGGCTCGTCAACTCACAGAGCTACGACACCGTCATCTGCAGCGATGGTGAAACGCACACCCGACGACGACGAGCGATGCTCGAATACCTGGGTGCCCGCAAGGTCGCTCCGTTGGAGAACGAGCTAATTGCTCGCGCAGAAGTCTTGGTCGACGACCTCGTCTCTCGGAAAGACTTCGACGCGGTGAGCGACTTCGCATCGGTACTACCGGTGGAGATCGTAGCCGATCTTCTGGGCGTCACAGTCAAGCCGAGCAGACTGCTCAGGTGGGGAGCAAGCACCTTCGATGCGGCCGGTCCGATCAACATACGCAGCGCTAAGGGGTTGCCGAATGCACTGCGTCTGAAGCGATTCGGTAGCAAGCTCCGACCGAGCGACGTCGCTCCACACAGCTGGGCGGCGAAGATGTTCGAGGCAGCCGATGCCGGGAAACTGACCCATGTCGACGTGCGCGGTCAGGTCATCGACTTCATGGCACCCAGTCTGGACACGACCATCCTGGCATCGGCAGAAATGCTCCGACTCCTCGGCGAGCGTCCCGAGCTGTGGGACCGAATCAGAGAAGACAATGAATTGATCGGGCCGATGGTCGCCGAAGCGGTGCGTCTGTCGTCTCCGATCAGAGCTTTCACCCGTGTCACCAAAGCCGACGTGGAGGTAGGCACTCAGCTCGTTCCGGGCGGCTCGCGAGTCGTGTTGCTCTACGGATCCGCGAATCGGGACGAGCGACAATTCGAGAACCCCGACACCGTCGACCTCAGTCGCTCTCCCAACGAACAAATAGGTTGGGGCGTCGGCGCACACGCATGTGCCGGAATGCACCTCGCCCGTCTCGAAATGCGCGCCCTGCTGACTGCAATGGTCCCGCGCGTTCGGCGTGTCACCTTGACCGGTCCCGGTGTGTCGTTGGTCAACAACACGCTTCAAGGGCTCGTGTCGCAGCCCGCAGCGTTTGATTGATCTTAAGCTGACCCCTGGAATAGGTTAAAATATCGACGCTGCCGCGTAAGAACTGCCGCACACATGAGAAATGAACTCCGAACCGTTGCTGATCGACGGCGCGCAAATGTCTCGTCCAATCCGCCGATGATGGTTCCGCGGCCGGGTGACTAGTTGACGTAGGCGTAGGTCCCAGTCCCAGGCACTCGGTCTAGCGAAGCCGGGAGATCTCTTGTCGCGCCGCCCATGACTCGCCCCGGCGACGGGTGTCCGCTATCGTTTGGTTTTGCGGGCGTGGTGGAGTTCGGCGGGGCCCATTCCGGGCTGCTGACAGTGTGGCCGTATCGGATTGGCGTGGTCGAGGTGGTACGCCCGACATGCTGACCATCGGTAGCCGTTGACGAGATCTGCAATTCATGATTGCTGTTGCTCAAGTACTGGTGGAGGAGGACGACCTCCCGAAGAGAAGCTACCCCGAGGGAAGTGTTGGTAGCCCTGTTCGGTGAAGGTCCCGACAGAAGGATTGCGGGGTGGACCGCGGCGTCGATGTTAAAGATCGAAGAGTTAATTCCCGAGGCTCGTGAACTGTCTTTTTCAGTTGTGTTAGATGTCCTCTTACTTCATGAGCCACTTCGCCTGCGAAGTCCGACAGCGCAGATTGCATCTATCGGCTCGGGTAGCGCGATTCACTGTTCGACACTCGGCGGTGTGAAGCCTTCGAAGACGGCAACGTTGCTGCTCGCAGCCTTATGCCGCTGGTCAATAACGGCTTGGTAGTCTCGACCGGTGTATCAGGCGTTCGCTGCGGCGACGCTTTCGAATTCGAGTATGACGGTAACGTCGCCATGCCAGTCTCCCTCGGCTACGAGGTGTGGTGGTCCTGCGATGATCGCTTTCCCCCGGCAGCGATCACGGACGGAACTGCTGCCGCACTGTATGCGGCGAGCCCGTCCGAGTCGCTGACCTTTTCGGTGAAGACGACGTATCCCTTGGGCACGGTGTGGGCTCTCCCTGTCTGGTCGTGACGCGGTTGAATTATGCTGTCTTGAAAACCTGTGGGACGCAATTCTAGGCTGCCGGCAGTGGAGTTGCCCTTGATATCTCTTGTCGGTGTCCAGGTGCCCTCCGGGCACAGGGATCCGGGAGCCCTATGACGAACTTGGGCCGCCATTACGGCACCGGCCTGATTCCGCTTGTGACCGAAATGATTCGCTCGTAGTCCGAGGCTGATATTTCGCGGTTACTGCAGTAGATAAACCTGTCGGGCCGAACAAGCACACCCCGGACCCGCGACCGACGCATCTGGCGCTCGAGCACTCCCTCACTGTCGACATAGTGACCGGACGTGGTCCTGTGTGCAGCAATTGCCGAAGAGTATTCAAGTTTCACTTCATTGACTCCGGCCGCAGCGAGTTGTGGCGGGATCGGTGCCGACGGGAACCCCATCCAGGTCCATTTGTTGTCGAGCAATGCGTCGAACCGGACCGGCGTCAGATCCGAGCCAGTAACCCAGGGTTGCTCGATGAAAGAACCTCGGGGGCTGCGCCACCTCGAATTGACGCCGAACAAGCCGCCGTCGGTTCCGAGTTCGTAGCGGGGCTTGAGTCCATTGCTAGTAATCAACGAACTCAGTACCGGAAGCCTCATTGCATTGCGAATCACGCTGTCGCGCAGACGAACCGCGGCACCGTTGTTCAGCATCACCAGCCCGCCGATGCGTAATGAAAATTGGGTCAACTTTGTCACGTTCGGACGTCGTTCCCTCTCGTACGTTGCTAGCAGATCGGGATCGGCGAAGGCATTAAGGACCGCGCCGATCTTCCAGCACAGGTTCGCAACGTCGCGGACCCCGGACGACACTCCCTGGCCGGCGAACGGCGGCATGATGCGTGCGGCGTCACCTGCCAAAAATACTCGGCCTTTGCTCCACCGTTCAGCCTGACGGATATGGAAGGTGTATCCCCAGCTTCGGTAGATCTCGACTTGGTCGAAGTCAATTCCACGTTCGGCCAGTAGGCCGCGCAGGCCCGTCTCGGTCTGTAGTTGCTCGATGGTCTCGCCCTTGTTGACTCTGAATTCGACGCGGTGGTAACCAATCGGGCATGGGCAGTCGACCCCGGGACGGCTCGGGTCGGCAATGAAGGTGAAGTCCAGTGGAGCGTCTATAGGCAGGTTGTACCAGGCGCGTAGTTGAATGTCGAACCATGGCTCTTCGATGTGTTTGCCGGGCAATGCAATTTCAAGGAGTTTGCGGATCGAGCTGGAACCGCCGTCGCACGCGATCACGTAGCGCTCGGTGATCGTCCGGTCCTGCCCACCGTCTGCTCGACGGAGCGTGATGATCGCGCACTCTTCGTCCTGCGTCAGGTCGACCGCCTCGTAGCCGGGCATAACAGTCACGGTCGGGAATCGATCGATACCCTGGCGGAGAACACGTTCGAGCTCGGGCTGATGGTAGTAGCACATCCCAGGCACGCCCTGCCCGTGGCTTTGCGACGATGTCATCGACAGAAACGTCCGATTGCCATTCTTGAAGTGCACCCGCACATCAGACGACATCGTGGCCAGCATCTCGTCGAACAGCCCGAGCCCCTGCCAGACCCGGTGCGCATCTTCGTCTGAGGCGATGGCGCGCTGGCGCGGATAGACAGAGATATCGCGCTCCACGACAACAGTCCGGATACCTAGTTGACCCAGCAAGTTGGCGGCCGTGGCACCAGTGGGACCGAGTCCGATGATGACCACGTCAACATCGATGCCGGGAAGGACGACGTCACCGTTTCTCCTGGTCATGCTTCCTCCTCGATAAGGGCCGAGCGCCTTGGTCTCGCGCAAGAGGCTGACTGACGCTAGCGCCATGCATGACGATAACGTCAACTACTAGAGAGTAGTGCACGGATCACTCGCACGGCACTACTCCCATCTGCTTGGAGGCGAGGACGGTGGGCAACCCGACTGCAACCTCGCCGAAGTCGGTCACCGTCTAGCCGGCAGAGGCCTGGCCCATGCGGGCCGCGTGATAGCCGGTCAAGTACACATCGGAGAGGCTGGGCAGGCCCGGAAGCAGCCTGGAGGATTCGTCGACGCCAGGCACTGCCACCAGGGTCCCGTCTGCGTGGACGATGCGTTGGAACTCGGCTTGGGTGCCGCCATCTCTTCCGCCGAAGAACTCCGCGTCACCCGGTGGGACGCCGAAACGGCGACCGGCTCAACGGAAACTACCGATCGAGCGCTTCAACTCGCACCATAGGCGTTTGATGGAGCATCTTGGTCCAGCCTGGCCATCCACGGCCCAGACCACGTCGCCACCGTCGGCGATGCCAAGTAGTCGTGAGATTCTTCGGCTGGAACCGCAGCTCAACCTTCCACCATCTGCACGTAGCCGCGTTCCGTCCCGGGGCCAATCAGAGTCGTGCCTGAGCAGACGACTCACCCCACTACGGCGGGTGGAAAGCCAAAGCGGAGCCGCCACCCGGCCCGGAATGGTGTTCGTTAACGACAACGGCCCCTACCACTAACCGAGTTCAGCACAGCGGGCCATCAGGCAAGTGCAGGTGTGAGTCCTGCGGCCGGGCGATGATTCACCGGTGGGACGGTACGGGTGACCGTTACGAGTAGCCCCATGTATGGAATCTGGTTGCCGAACAGTCCGGACAGTATTGCTCATCGTCACCGAGTGTCCAGCTTGAGGTCGGTGCGACAGATACCAACCCTTGATTTGGCTCGTATTCACCCTGGCCGCACGCGGTGCAGTCCCCGTTGCCAAGCTGCAGGCTGCTCGTTCTGTCAGCGCATGCGACCGCCGTTCTGACCGCGGCGGAAGCCGCGACCAAGGCCGGGAAGAAGGTCGCTACGTATACGGCAAGCGTCACCGATTGAGTACAAGTGGTACCGACGAGATCGTCGTTGCTTCCAGATCCAGGTGTCCCGCCACGTGGAATTCCTCTCGAAGTCGAAATACGTCCCCGGAAGGGTTCGATGGTACGAATCATAATACATAGGCGCTGGCACCGCGCCCACCGAACGCGCAAGCTAGCCAAAAACCAACAGATCATCGTCGGACCGCTCGTGGTCGCATTGGTAGGTGAATTTGCGCTCATCAATGTCGTCCGGAAGAGCACGACAACCTGGTGGAGGCCCCTACACCCGGCCCAGGCTCCTCGCACTCGGCCGATCCGGTTCGCCGACCTCGACACCGCCAAAGCCCAGCAACACAACGACTTTCCAACATCCCCCATCACCACTGGTCGAGATGGCGTTCTGCCGATCTGCGGTTCTTCCCAGGAGTCCTGACAGACCCAAGAATGGTCATGGGTGTTTGTCGTTTACTCCTCCTACCGGTTGCTTTGACTCGACAAGCCGGAAGGACGCTTGTTTGCGCTTACCGACACCGAGGGCAAAGCGCGTAAGGTCCTACGCGAGCCAGAGGTGGTGCGGTATGACGGCTCGGCGTGCTGCGTATTTTGCAGGTGTGTTCATCCGGCCGACCCGGCGAGGGGTACGGCTACTGTCGGACCTAGCGACACCCCGTGTGGTTGTTCGGGCAGATCTAGGACGTGCCATTGCGCGGCTGTCTCGTTCTCGGCAGCATCGATAGTGCCAGAGGAAGCGAGTATTCCCCCCGGGAACGACTTGGCTATCGTGGACAACTCGATCGCTGCTGCCACCGGCTGACCGAAGATTGTGTACTCGTGCCGTTGGGCTGTCCCGATGTTCGCTGCTATCGCATCCCCTGTAGCGACTCCGATCGACACTCGACAGGCCGGGAGTTCGACCCGCAGCCGAGCCCTCAGCGCTAGGGCACAGCGCAGGGCCTGTGCTGCGTGGTTCGATGACGAACTCCCGGAGACTCCGAAAACCACTCTCGCCGCATCTCCCTCAAACTTGTTGATGAATCCGTTATGTAGGGATACGGCTTCGGCAACCACTCCGAAGAAATCATTGAGTATCTCGACAACCTCAGTGGGTGAGCGCTCCAATGTGAGCGACGTGGACCCGACTATGTCGACGAAAAGAACTGATACAAAACAGGATTGCCTTGTGAGACTGTATCCGCTTTTCACTGCCTCTTTGACGACCTCTGATCCAACATGTTTGCCAAAGAGATCATAAATCCGTGCACGTTCCTCTAGGCTTTCCGCCATCGTGTTGAAGCCGACCTGCAGATCCCCAATTTCGTTCCGCTCGGATATCTCCACCCGCGTAAGTTGGCGAGTGTGACTATCTTCGACAAATCTCATCGCGCTTCGTACTCTGCGGATCGACGATCGAACCGCTAATTGACCGAGCACGGCGAGCAGAAGACCGAAAACCAACACGACTGAACCCAGACTCAGTATCGAAATAGCCAGCACCGTCTGGCCGCCGTCGGGCACGGCTTCCACGCCGCGCCACGCGATGTCCCGAACATAGACGAACAGCGCTATGAGCATCAGACCGACAACCGGAAGTCCGGTACCCAGAACCCAAGAAAAAACCGTGTGGTGCATCAACTTCTGCGATACAAAGCCCGCGCTGGGGGGTGCCCCCGCCAAGGCTCTGACTGCCGTAGCCCGTAGCAGGAAGACACTGGTGTAATAGTTGACGGCACAGACTACAGTCCCCGCAAAAAGAAGAGTGATTCCAACCTGCAAGATTGCTCGCACATCGATAGCTCCGCACAGGACGGTAAGCAGAGTGCATGCACCTAACCAGTACGCCATCTGGATGCGCGTGAGTACCGAGGGAACCGACAACGCCCGTTCACGCTGAATTAATGTCGGCTCGAAGTCATCTTTGAAGGTCCAATCCACTCTGCGCAAGGCAGTTGCGATGCCCACAGGGATACCTACCGATAATGCCATTAGCATATAGATGGGCATGACCAGAATCGTTATCCAGAAGAACTCTCTACCTCGTAGATCTGCACCAGGCACAACCCACCGCAAGAGCACGAACGCGATGACCGCGCCGATCAGGTTTGAAATCACAAGACAGGCCGTCAACACCAGACGAAGCAAAGATCGTCTACCCATCACACATCCGCCCCCCTCGCCAAACGCCTCCGGCACCGTAGTATCACCATCTTGTACCCACAAGCGGCGGCCCGTGCGGGGGTTGCGGGAGTTCGTCACCCGATCCGGGACATTGGAAGAGTTCGATTGCTCGCAATTCGTCACTTTCGCAACTATCGGTGATCGCGTACAAGTCAGAAACGTTCCTTCTCTCGCCGATTGACTTGTCGAGGTAGACCCGATCACGGGCGATGCCGATCAAGCAGAGAAACCCGATCTTGAATGCGATATCCCGTCGGGTGTTGCTGCTCGTCACGCACATCTGGCGCGCATTCTCGTCGACCCGAGCGTAATAGTTCCAGTGGGAGGCTAGGGGGAAATGCAATATTCCGGTGGACGCTTCCAAGGGTCTGTCTGGAGCCTGGAGTAAGTCACCATCACTTGCGTCAGTTTCAGAAGACCCCACTTCAGAAATTGACAGCCTGGCCAAACGCCGCAAGGGGTGACTAGAGCCTCGAAGGTATTACCGAGGGATCTCCACCCCACACGAGCCGCGACGTCAGACGAGATGGGACGACCGGGTAGGAAGTGCATCGCAATGTCGAGTGGAGACTCGTCGAACGAGGTTCGTACGTTCTCGAGGACTTCGTTCGAAAGTGCTGTCCCTGTTCGTAGTCGACGTAGACGAAGAGGTCAGGACGAGATTCACGGCGCCGGCCGCTGGCAGGTCGAGGTAGTCGTCGCCGACCCAGACACCATTTCGCTCCCAGTGATCAGGTATGTTGTCGCCATCGTCATCGGGCCATTCCCACCACCGCGATTCAGGCGACTGACTTTGCGGGACGTTGCGCACATCGTTGAGGCTCGGGACACCATCGGTGACAGTGACCTCTTCACTCTCGTGGTTCGGACTCCAACCGTGTGCGTCGGCGTTGGACGACGCCCAGCTGCCGTATCTGAACGCATCGGCTAGTTTTCAGCTCTCCGATAAGTGGAGCGGCAAGTCGGGTTCTCGCCCGAACGGATCGGCTACTTGACGTCGGATGCGTGGCGTGTGAGGGGCAGGACCTCGATGGTCATGTACGGAAAAAGCGGCAGGTTCCACAGAATCTCGTGTAGCTCGTCGGCGTCACGGACGTCGAAGATGCTGAAGTTACTGAACTGCCCTACGATTCGCCAAATCTCGGGCCATTTGCCGTCACGCTGTAGCTGCTGAGAGTATTCCTTCTCCCGTGCGACCGTGTCGGCCCTTACCGCCGGGTCCAGGTCGTGCGGGATAGCTACGTCCATCCGGACGTGAAAGAATGCCATGGGTCAATCCCCTTGTTCCTTAGTTTCGAGTCCACGTCTTGACGGCATCCAGGTTGAGTTCCACTCCGAGACCTGGACCTTCCGGCAGAGGTGAACTTGTCCGTTCTCGTATCGAAGCGGAACCTGAAGAAGTTCCTCATCGAACAACAACGGCCCGAACAACTCGGTGCCGAAGTCGATGGCCGGCTCGGAGCATGCGAACTGGATCGATGCCGCCGTACCGATAGGGCCCTCGATCGACGTGGCGCCGTGGCAGGCAACACCGGCAGCCTTCGCTATTGCTGCGATCTCCGCACTCTTCTTCAGCCCACCGCTCTTGGTCGTCTTGATCGCGATGATGTCGGCCGCGCGCCGCTGCACGATCTCGAGCGCGTCGTGAGGAGTCCGGACACTCTCGTCCGCCATCACCGGCACCGGCAAAAGCGCGTTGAGCTCGGCGAGGACCTCGAATTGGTCTGCGGGGGTAGGCTGTTCGATCATCTCGACGCCACCCGCGGCCAGTCTCGGCAAGTATTTCAGAGCGGTGAGACGATCCCACCGAGCATTCATGTCAACGCGCACCCCCGCCTTGCCCTCTAGCGCCTGTGCAATGCGAACAACACGTGCTATGTCCTCGGCCGGATCGAGTGCCCCCATTTTCAGTTTGAAGCTGAAATTGAGGTTGGCGTCGAGCTTCTCCTGCGCCTCTCCGACGATCTCGTCGGCCGATGCCGCACCGAGTGCCCATGTCACGTCGACACTACGGCGAAACGCTCCGCCGAGGAGCGTATGCACCGGGACATCGAGCGATCGCGCCCACGCGTCGTGCAAGGCGACGTCGACCGACGCCTTGGCGAAACGCGCGTTGGTAACGACCCGCTCGATGTCCCGCTGGATTCCGGTGATGTCGTCGACACGACGACCGACAAGCACAGGCACGATGTACTTCTCGACGATCGCCTGCATCGTCTCGACCGACTCACCGCCCCACCATGGGCCTCCTGGCACGACACCTTCGCCGTACCCCACTGCCCCGCCTCTGGTTCGGACGGCCACCAACAGGAGCGGCTGCGCCGTCATCGACGTTGTGGCGAACTTGTGTGGCCGGACAAGAGGAACGTCGAGGATGGTGGTGGTGACGGATTCGATCGTCAGATCGGACATCGGCCTTCTTTCCAGAGGTGGAGATAGCTTCGATTTCGGCGCCGGCGACGGTCAGGCCGGGTCGAGGACGAAGTCGTAGCTGACGTAGTCCTTGCCGCCGCCTCCCGGAACCGGGTCGAGGATCAGCTCGGGCTTGGTGGCCGTCGCGACATCGTCGTCCACGTACTCGCCACCGCGGAAGTACAGCTGAGTGGTCACCGACGCTTTACCGGGGGCCGAGACGATCAGGTGTAGGTGCGCCGGACGCCACGGATGCGCCGCCTGTGCCGCGACGAATGCGCCGGTCGGGCCGTCCGTCGGAATCTGGTACGGCGCAGGCTGAATCGTTCCACGTGTGCACCGGCAAGGCCGTTGCCGTCCAGATCTTTGACCTGGCCGGAGAAGACGAGCGGGATGACCTTACGATCCTCGTCACGCATCGGCAGCGTCGCAACGGATCCGAGCTCGGGAGCACCTGCGATGTAGTACGGACCTTCGATGCTGCCCTTGGTGCCCTTGCGGCTCTTCGCAAGAACCTCTTCGACGGAGTGCTCGATGAACACGTCGAGGAACAGCGGCCACTCCCCGCCCTCGCCGACGTCGATGAGCCACTGCTTGAGCACTCGGTACTCCGGGTAGGTCACCTCGTGATCGATGATTACTTGATTGAGCGCTGCTAGAGCATCTTTCGCGATGGCGGCGACACGCTCGGGCGGAGTGTCCGCGGAGACACGCTCGTTCTTGAACTTGTCGGTTGCAGCGCTACCGGACCCGGCCGCGGTCGGAGTCGCGACGGTGTCGCTGCGGGCTTCTGCTGTGGTCATTGTGGGACTCCATAAAGCTGAGGTTGCAGGAAGGCGTAATGGCTTATTGCTCACCACCCATACGCGATGCTCTGGCGGCTGTGGTGCGGCGTTGGTTGCCATGGGGTGTGCGACGATCGGGTGCCGACGAGCAGCGGTCGCACATGGTGTGGGTTCCAGTCGAGGTTTGTCGACGATCAGTCCGACCCCTCTGCGGGGGGCGACGCACGGACCGGGTCGTCTACGGCTCAATGTGCGCTATGGCGGACTTTTGCAGAGCGCGATCCGTGCGTCGTCCACGTCGTGCCAGTTAGCTAGATTTTCAACAGCCGCTGTGCATTGGTACGGGCAATCTTGATGTGGTCGTTTTCGTTGAGTTCGAGCCGGTCGAACCATGTTGCGGCTTCGCGCATGTCTTCGAAGGGATAGTCGGCGGAGAAGAGCAGCCGGTCGGTTCCGACTTCTTGGATGGTGTTGAGCAGTGCCGGCGACCGAAAGTTTCCGCTGGTTGTGAGGTAGAAGTTGTTGCGTAGATAGTGTCCGAAGGATCGTTCGATCTTTATACCTCTCGGTGCCACCGCCACTCGGTGGTCGGTTCGCCAGATGTTGTACGGCAGAAGCTCACCGAGATGGCCGAGAATGATCGATAGGTTCGGGTGCCGGTCGAAGAGCCCGCTGCCCATCAGGCGTAGTGCGTGGGTTCCGGTTTCGACAGAGAACGCCCACGCTGAGCCGTAGAGCCAGGGATGCCCGTTGTACTGAGGGCTCGTTGCTTCGAGCGGGTCGCGTGGGTGTAGGTAGACGGGGACGTCGAGCTCTGCGACGGTGGCCCAGAATTCTGCGTACCGCTCGTCGTCGAGGTAGACGACGGTGTTCTCGTCCCCGATCTGAGAGAATCCGTTGACCAGCGCCCCAACCAATCCCAATTCGGTTACTGCTCGTCGGATTTCACGAGTTGCTGCGTCGGGGTCTTGCATGGGCAGCGCTGCGAAGGACGCAAATCTGTCGGGGCGCTGCGCGACCTGCTTGGCTGCGTAATCGTTCAAACGTAAGGCCCAGTCGACAGCGTGTGCGGTGTCGTGGAGGGATTGGATTCCTGGTGAGAGTAGTGAGAGGACAGCTTTTTCGATGTCGCATTCGTCCATCAGGTGTAGTCGCGACTCGTGAATGTCGAGCAGCATGTCACGGTGTGCCGGCCATGCATCGGCGGTGAAGTGTGTAGCCGATTGCTCGACGATGTTCGGATCGGTGGCACCGAAGTGCTCCTCCAGTGCGATCTTGGCGACCATGGGATTCGACTCCTGTTTTCGTTGTTGCGATAGGACTTGCTGTACGGGCGGCGAGACGGGCAGTGATCAGGCGTGAACGTGTTCCGGGAGCCGGGCGCCTTGGCGTTGGAGTTCGCCGCGCACCGATTCGGTAGTGCACTGCGTTGTCAGGGCTTGTTGGGCGGCGGCGACTCCTGATGCCTGGCCGGTGGCGAATGCTGTCCCCATCACTCGGACCGATGCCCCTGCTTGACGGTCTCCGTCGAGGGTGCGCCCGGCGGCGTAGAGGTTGGAGCGGTTTGTGCTTTGCAAGCAGCCGAGCGTGATCGGGAAGTATCCGGGTTCTCCGATGAATGTCCATGTCGAGGGTCTGCCGGCTCCTGGGTGGTATTCCATGGGCCAGGCGCCGATGGCAACAGCGTTCTCCGTGGTGGTGGGGTGGAGGATGTCGTTTTCAGTGAGTTTGTCCCTGGCGATGATGTGCCTGGATTCGCGTGTGCCGAGTTCGGGTCCGGTGGTGACGATGTACGCGTTCTCGGCGCCGGGGATCGTACGCAGCGCATCGAGGTAGGCCTGGGCTTGTACACGGGCGTGACTCTCGGCGCGGCTGGTGTCTCGGGCGGACCGCGCGTCGTAACCCTCGTCGACGAGGTAGGCAATCACGTCCCCCGAGATCGGCATTCTGGCAACCAGGCCGGACTCGGCTAGCAAGTTCGTCTTTCCTGATGCTTTGGCATCGCGGACGGCCGCACCGAGGGTGGCGACGGTGACGTCGGCGTCCGCGTCGATGCCGCCGAATCGGACTCCGAGGCTGCCGTTTTGGACCCAGCCGTCGGTTCCGTAGCGAACGTCGGCGGCAGCGTGATGGGCCAGATCGGCGTCACCGGTGGCGTCGACGAAGGCGTCGGCGGTGAACTGGTGAAGACCTTCGTGGTCGGCGACGTCGATGGAGGTGATGCGGTCTCCATCGGTGTGGGCGCCGATGAGCAAGCTGTGCAGGCGCACGTCCACACCTGCGTCGCTGCAGAGTTGGTCCAGGACCACTTTGACGTTTTCCGGGTCGAAGACGACGGTGACGGCGTTGTACTTGCGCGGTGCGCTGACGGCGCCGCGTGCTTCGAGTGCGGCGACGACTTCGTCGGCGACCCCGAAGACCATTTGCGTGAGGTCGTCACGCGTGTAGAGACCCGCGTAAGTGACGACATTGCGCAGGGTAGCTGCCCCACCGAGGCACGGTCCGCGCTCGATGAGCAGTGTGCGAGCCCCTGCCCTTCGGGCGCCGATTGCTGCAGCTACTCCGCCAGAGCCGCCGCCAGCGACGATGACGTCGTAATGATTGTCGTTGCTGGTCGATATCATGAGATATATGTCAACTTTCCGTGTTCAGGTTTCTCAGTGTGCGGAGACGGGCTTGGTGGAGGTTGTGGCTGCGGGGATGACTTCGTGGATGTCGCTGCTTCGCAGGAACAGCAGCGGAAGGACGGCCAGCAGCGGTCCGGCAGCGAGGACGACGAAGACCGTCTGGAACGAGCTCGTCGCTCCGTAGACCAAGCCGACAACAGTGGGCACGATGGTGCTGCCGAGCTGCCAGAATGCGTTGACCCCGCCCGTGGCGGATCCCGCAAGTTGTCCTCCGGACAGTGATGGAATCATCGCCATGAGCACGGGACTGTAGACGTAGGCCGCGATCCCCAAGAACGGTGCGATCCAGAGGAATTGGGTTGCGGTCGTGGCGAAGCTGAAGACGATGAGGCATGTGGCGAAAGCAACGAGGATGGCGATGGCAAGATTTCTGCGGCTCAACCCGAGTGCGTCACCGATGTAGCCGATGACGGGTTTGGAGAACACTGCGACTGCTCCGAAGATCACCACGACCGTTCCGGCTCGGACCGGATCGATTCCGGCGCCTTTGACCATCAGCAAGTTCGACCACGTCACGAATCCGTAGGTACCCCAGAGGGCACCGAACCCGGCGAGACCGAGCATCAGCAGGCTGCGGTTGCGAAAGAGCGGGCGCAGGTTCGGTTTGTTCGATTCGCCATCCCGGCGAAGGATCAGCGGACCCTGACGCAAACCGAGCAGGCAGACGACGCCGAGAGCGATCGAGATGAACCCGAATAGGTGGTAAGAGGTGCGCCAGCTGTGCGACCCGATCAACGAGGGAACAACGGCGTTGGCGATGACGAGTCCGAGGGAGGTAGCGGTCATGAAGATACCCATCGCGAAGCCGCGACGTTCGGGTACGAACCAGCTGGTGATCAGTTTGACGCCGGCGCCGACTTCTGCGCCGGCACACAGTCCGATCAGGGCCTGAAACAGCAGCCCCAGGGCTTGACTCTCGGCTTCGCCGAACGCGAGCATGAAACCACCGGACATCAAGATCGACAGTCCGACCGTTCGGCGGCTTCCGAACCAGTCGGCGATGAATCCTCCGACAGCCGTCGAGATGACATAACCGATGTAGTAGGTGGTGGCAAATATTCCGAGACCGGCGACCGCCACTCCGAGATCTTCGCCGACCGAGCCGGCTGCGGGTCCCCATGTCGCCCGGTCCACCGATGTCATAGTGAAAGCCGCCCAGCACAGCGTCAGCACGACCCAGCGATACCTGGGGTCGGATGCGACGGGGGTTACTGCAGCCATTGTGATGTTCCTTTCGATTCATTGAGAGCTCCGCATGAACTCACGATTCGATGTGGCGCCCGCCACAATGAAAACTCAGATTTCGGCGCCGATCCAATGCCGATGTCCACTTGGGGGTATCAGGCAAAGTTATAGAGTGGTTCGGAAGAGGAGAGTCAGCAACATGGAACTACGTCAGCTTCGCTATTTTGTGGAGGCGTTCGACCGCGGTTCGTTGTCGGCCGCCGCCAAATCGTTGGTCGTTTCGCAGCCTGCTCTGACCCGGCAACTTCAGCTGCTCGAGCGTGAGTGTGGTGTGGCGTTGTTCGAACGAGTGCCCACCGGATTGCTACCTACCCGATCCGGGACAGCGCTGTATCAGCACGTGGTCACAATGCTGAGATACGCAGACTCCGCACGAGATGCGGCACGCGAAGCCGGGCCCGTGCGGGAGACAGTCGAGATCGGGTTGGCACCTGGGCTGGCGTTGCCGTGGCTGGACAATTGGATCAACGCCGTTCATCTTCGGCATCCAGAGGTGTATCTATCGCTGTCCGACTCCAGCAGCAATACTCACCTTCACAGGATCCGCTCCGGCCACCTGGATATAGCGTTCTTGCATGAACCACCGCCGCAGGATCTGTACCAGCAGCTCGTCCTCGAAGACGATTTCGGAGTGGTGATGGCCGGCGACCCTCTGACTACGGGCACCGACGACACATTCGAACTTCGGGAACTCGATGCTCTCGATGTACTGGTTCATTCGCGCGAACAAGTTCCCATCGGCCACGACCAACTCGTCGCCGCCGCTCACCAAGTCGGTGCGAATCCACGATGGCATTACGCGAACTACACCGAAAACGCTCATGCCTGTATGCGTGCCACCGGCGCCACAGCGGCGATCATGGCCCAAGTCAGCGCCGACAGATTACTCCCCGGATGGACGTGGAGACGCCTGGTGAACCCATCTTTGGTCATGCACACCTGGCTTGTCCGGCAGAACGTTGTGCGGCGGGCAGTCGTCGACGTCTCCACCACCATCTCCGATGCCGTACAAGAACAAGCGAAACAATGACACTCGGGCATGCTCGCTTCCGTGTCTACTTGATCGTAAGAGGGTGCATGGTTGCGGCCCGCTCCTATGGGCACAGTTGGCTTGAAGATGCTGGCTGCCCCGGCACTGACGGGGTACGCCACTAAGAGCGGAGCGGGCATTGGTGCCGCGCAGCTTACTTCGCTGAGAAGCCGCCTGATCGAACCGATACGCTGCGTCGATGGACAAGATCAGGGAGTTGGTGATGCTCAAAGCGCCTCGGCCCGGAGAGGAAACGGCCGAATTGATGGTCACCGTCAAGACTTATCCGAACCCGAGCGAGACATATGGGGAGACGGTCTGTGTGGCGGGTGTCCGACTCGACCGCGGGCGTCCTGAGTGGATTCGGTTGTACCCGGTAAAGTTTCGGAACGCAGACTTCGACAGTCGCTTCAGGAAATACGAGATCATTCGAGTCAACGGTACCTACCATCAGGCCCGGGACAATCGTCCCGAGTCTTTCCGTCCTCGTCAAGACGAACTAATACACGTTGAGCAGCTGGACACGAGCAGTAACTGGTATCGGCGGCGACAAAATCTCGACGGTTTGATTGGTAGCACGACGATGTGTGATCTGCTCGATCGAAACCCTCTGGGTGGCATGGGAAAACCATCTCCGTCGCTGGGTTTGATCAAACCGAGCGACATTGAGACCAGCGTGGTCGAGGGAGATCGTTGGACGGTCAACGAACAGGCAAAAATCGACAAGGCCTCGGCTCCAGACCTTTTCGGAACGTCCGTTCAGCCTCTGGAAACTGCCCCGTTTGCGGTGCGGTACAAGTACCGCTGCGAGGCTCGGAAGTGCAGAGGTCACAAGCACGACCAGAAAGTTCTGGACTGGGAGGTAGGCCAGGCAGGGCGACGTTGGCTGCGCGAGTACGGCGTTGACGGGGTCAAAGAGGCGATGCTGAAGAAGTGGCGCGATGACCTGTTGTCTTCAGGCAACGACGTCCACTTCTTCGTTGGTAATCAGAATCGTCGCCGACGCTCATTTTCGGTCCTCGGGGTGTGGTATCCAAAGGTGGAGGACACGTTGTTCTAGACGTGCACCACTTCAGCGTTCGGACGCGTCCTGAGAAGTCGGTCTACCACGATGTTGCGATGGCACTCGGAATGGTTGTCTTCGAAGCACAGAAGCGCCACTGCACCACCGTCCATGAGCTCACACACGTGGGCAAGTGCGTCGGTTGCTGCTGCCGTATCGAGCACCTGGTGGTAGCGAATCAGCGACTTAGCTTCGCCAGCGCGGAATCCGGCTCGATTGTCCTTGGGGTTGCCTAGGGCTCTGTGATGAACATAGTCGATACCGGCAGCGCGAAGGGCTTCGCCCAATTTCGTCTTCGACAGCCCCGGCTTGCGACTGAGAGGGGTTAGGCGCACGTCGACCAGAACGGTCACGTTCTGCCCAAGCAGCTGGTTTACTAGATCGCTGACTGTCTTACCTTCGTAGCCAATGCTCACGAGGGTTCCTACTGAGGTGTTGTAGCTGGAAGCAACGGTTCCCACGGCACTATCGTGCACCATCCGCCAAACGCGCTCGATAGCACCCAGGATGCGGCGTGACATCTCTTACCTCACAGGCCGATGTCGGTCACGGCGTTTCCGACCAGAGGGGCATGCTCCCGGCGGTACACCTCGACGGAGTCGAGTCTGGCGTGACCAGTTTGACGTGCGATGGCGGATCCGTCGGCGCGCCGTTGCGGGTGCTTTGAGTAACGAACCGGGCGCGAAGTGAATGCCCACCGAGTTTGGCGATGGCCGTGGGGTCGTAACCGGCGTGTGCGGCGCGGCGGCGAATGGTCTGGTGGATGGCAGCCCCGGACAGCGGCGTGAGGCCGAGGTTGCCGTTCTTCGCGACAGCCCGCAGCAGCGGTGCTCGGGCGGTGCGCGGCACTCCCCCGCGACACACATGAGCGTCGAACGGTTTCAGCTTACGCAGCAGGCGGATGACGGACGGTCGGCCGCCGGTGTCGAAGGCGGCGAGGACCTGCATCCAGCGAACGCAGGCGCAGGGTGGACAGGTTTCGTAAGACCCTGTGTAGGGCAGGGGTTCACCGCTCCCCTGCCCTCCTGATCGGTCTTCGACTTCCGTATTCGCACGTGTAGACCGTCGTGCCGGTGCACGGTGGTCGCCCCACAGCAGCTCGGAGAGCTCGCTGCGGCGGAACGCGCGCCGGCGAACCCGAGCAGCAGACTGGCTGAGTCGCGGCGCTCGAGCACCTCGTCGGCCCACGCCCGGCACCTTTGTCTGGCAGTACCGACAAGGATCTTGATGTCGTCGACCAGAAGCGGGTCCCGGGGGGGGGTGCGGGGCCGGTCGCCCGCTGAGGCGTACTCCCGACGGATCCCCGACATCGTCGCGGTCACGAGTTCGTGTGCGGATGGGGATAGGCGCCCTGTTGTGCGGTGCTGGTGGTTGATCGCGGCGATCCAGGTGCCGAAGGTGGCGACGGCGTAGGCCCGCTCCCCCGCTTCGGTGCGGGTGTCGGCCGCGTCGACGAGATAGGCGGCGACCGTGACCGGGCGCGCCGGCAACGCGGCGTACCCTTCGCGCTCGCACCAGCCGGCGAAGCGTCGCCACCCGGCGGCGTAGGTGCGCCGGGTGCCCTCGGACCGTGACGATTCGACTAATTTGGCGATCCGCGTGGCCACGGCCGGTGGGATCTCGGGCTCCGTTGCCGTCGACGCAAGCTCGGCAGAGGCTGCCGTTGCGCTCACCGCAGGCGTTCGGCCTGGTCGGAAGGCCATAGCTCCAAGCCTAGCGCAGGTCACGGACAGGTCTGCAGAGAAGAACTGTGCTGAGGTGGCGTTTTGCTGTAAACGCTGCGGAAAATGCAATTTGCGTTCTAACATTCCGCCCGATTTGGACGCGTACCGCTAGGTTAAATTCTATTCTTCCGCAGCGTATTTAGAAATACAAGCGCGCACAATGCTGCCAGTCGAGATGTACGCTCTCGTAGATGTATTGCCGTTCAACGGATTTGCCTCTATCGAACGAGTCTTGACTTGTTGGCCGCATGTTCGGAGATGGGAGCTTCAACCACTTCCTACGCTCGACCCTAAGTGTGCGCGAACGGCACTGCTAGACAAGCGCAGGCAGGCTCTCTGGATGCCCGACTGCGGGTTTTTCGTTCAGTGCGGCAATCGTTTGTTGCGAGCCGCACTGCTTCGCTGTTGTCATCTGCAGGTCAAACCAAGCGGCGAGATGCACGCTCACAGTGGCCGTCTGGACGTCGAGTTCGGCGGCAACATCATTGTAGCTCCAATCAGGGTGTTGGAGGTACACGAGTACAGTTGCCCAAACATCGGGATCGAGTCCCCCGCTCACGCGCGCTGGAAAGGCCGAAGATACGGCGTTGGACCAATCCGAACCCAGCTGCTGCTCGCCGTCGGCCGCGAATGGACGATGCGCTCTTGGCGCACGCAGAATGACCGCAAGCACCTCCGTCATCGCGAGGAGAAAGACTGGAGCGACAGTAGCGATTCCGGATGCCACAACGGCCGGGACCGAATCTGGGGTCAATGTTGCGTGGTAGCCGTTGCCGAAAATCGACGCGCCGGCGGCGACGGCTAGGACGGTAAGTATGAACCTGCGACCGCGAACCGTTTTCGGGTCGGTGTGGTGAGAAAGGGCCAGTGCAATTACCGTCGTTGCGACGATCGCGCCGTCAAGGACAGCGGGCAAAGCCCAAGCGAGCCGTGGATCGGTTCCGGCCATAACCGCTAACTCTCGTAGCGCCGCAAACGACAGCCAGAACGAGGACGCGGCGATCCCCACGGTCAATGCGATACCTGTCATCAACGCGGCAAAAAGCACCCGCGGTTGGACTGTTGGCTCTGCTGACTGGTCGACCGCGACGCTTAGCTGCTTGCGCGCGTCCATTCAAGGCTCCTTCTGTTGGCGACTGCGGGCGTCGATGCCCTGTAGGACTGTTCACGATTGTTTGCTGAGCGTCTAACCGCTTGCAGCAGTTGGAATCGTCGTAGTACAGCGGAAAGCCCGCCGCGCCAGTTTGCAACTTCAGTTGACTCGCAGGTACAGACGTAACGCCTGCTCGACGAGAGCGCTTCGACTGCCAGCGCCCCAATCGCCAGCTAACTGGTCGAGGATCGCCGCGTCCGAATTGATCACGCCCGCGAGCGGAACCCGAGACAGCGGTGCGCTGTGCCGCCTGCGGGTGGGCCTTCCCACCTCCGCGCGTCTAAACATGCCTGTGCCCGCTGTCGCGGCTGCGTCTGCCCAGTGCGCCTTCAGGTCGTCGGCGTGCTTTTCGACGGCATCCAGAACGACCTGTCCGTAAGAACGCGCTGTTGTGGGGTTTGCGCCCCGCTCTTCTAACGTGAGCGTTCGGAGAGCGCTATAGACCTCGTGTGGAAGTGCCACTTCAGGTGGAGCTACACGACCTGCGTTCGTCGTCGAGTCTCGTTTTGAGTTTCGCCGTCGCGCATCAGTACGACGTGGGGCGACGGTTTGTTTCTCGTCGGTGTCCTGAGGTGCAGCAACCTCTAAAGCGGCTTCCCCGACTGCAGAGGGAGTGGCGTCCTGCGGATTCGGGGCAGGTTCGTCGTTTGCCGCGGGTCCGTCTTCGAAGCCAACCGAAGCGCCTTCTCCCGTCACAGAAGCATCGTCCGCCCCCACGATTGCCAGCGCCTGGGGTCGCTCCTCGCGGAGCGGATCGAACGCTACGGGCCTATCAGCTGTGTTTCCACCCGTGCTTTTCTTCTGAGGGTCGGCGTCTGCACTCTCAACCAATTGCGGAGCGTTACTCCCGCCAGCCGCTGCGGCATCACGTACCAGGTTGAGAGGGGGAAGTAGATCGTCGAGATCGTTAAGAGCGTTCGGATCGAACGCGGCGGCACGACGCTTCCTTGTGCTCATGCGACGCCGCCCGCAACCGCGTCACGTTCAACGTTTGCAACACGACCTAAAATCTCGCGGGTGAGCCCTTGATAATCCGACGCAAGGCCGGATGGATCTCGCGACCACAACCGGTCAGTGGACTTGTTCTTCTGACGTAGCCTCTGCAATCGATTTTTCTGGTCCGATTCGGCGACGTCCACGAGCTCCAACGGAGTGAGATGGCGGGTCCGAAGGTCAACCGCGGCAGCACGGTCAGATCGAATGAATGTCTCGAACGGGTCCGCGCCGCTACCTTCGAGGAGCTCGTTGACCTGTTCGAAAACCTCACGGTTTCGTGCAGTCGCGCGGGGGTTTGTGTCGAAAAGGACCACGCCCAGCAGCTGAATAGACGACCCGGCTTTCCGTGCTCTGAGGTAGCGCATCGCCAACAGTTCGACGCCAGACAAGCTGGCGTCATCGTCCTTTGTGGGGACGACGAGGTAGCGGGCTGTACCTAGCAGGGCTTCAAGGAGTGGGGCATCACCCGGCCCGGAATCAATAAGCACCAGATCGTACTTTTCAGCGTCGTTCAGATTATTGAGCGTTTGAGTCAGATTGCGGCGCAGGTCGATTCCCGTTTGCGCGGCGGTCGCTGCGACAGATGCGACAACCGCCAGTGCAGGCCCACCAGCGATGACATCCAGGTTTGGGCGGACATCTCGAACAGGGGTGAGTGCCTGCGCAAATTGCAGCGCCATGCTGAGACCGCGTCCACCGTCTCCTTCGACTCCCAGGTCGGATGCCGAGACATTGGCCTGCTGGTCCGCGTCTACGACAAGTACGCGCCGCCCTGCGGCGGCGACCATGCCCGCCACGGCGGAGACAATTGAACTCTTACCGACACCGCCTTTCTGGTTCGCGACCAGCACTGTCCGAGAGATTCCGGTTGTCGTCACCCGTATGAAGGTACCGGAGAGCTGCAGTCCATGGGTACTGCGACACGCGCTGTAAAACGACTCCTTGTGGGGACGCATTTGAGGCTGTTGATCGGGTCGTTGACATTGCTGGCTGTAAGGTCAGTCTGCCGACCGAGTATGTGAACGCTGAAACGACTTGTTTTCAGTATTTGTCAAGGTACTTGCTATCGGTTGTGGTTGCAGCCCGACCAATGTCAATAGGTGCTGCTTCAAAAACAGCCGTTTCAATATCCTTGCACACTTCCAGACCAGTGGTCTTTAGCACGCTTGGTTGCACAGTCTTGGCACATTCCTGAGGTGTCGCTGTACGTAAGAACTTTGATGCTGACAGCAAAGCGGCTATTCATAAGCGCTTTAAAACGTACATATCACAGACCTATTCGCAGGTCATGGTTCCGACCCGACGGATGTCTGTATCTACGGTTTTAGATACGGACCCTCATATAGACGCTTGCATGGGCTTGTAACTGAACATTCCAACGTACAAACACATGACCGTATGAATGTTCAGTTACAGTACCTGCTGCGCGTCCATTCTTCCGCTCGTCGGTATGAGCATAGACGCGGCGATACATATGGTCTTATGTATGGGCTTGCGTATGGCCATATGTACGGCAGCAGGCAAACATGCAGGTCGTGTGCGCTATATCGTCCATATCATAGCACCGATGAGGTCGGTGAACGTCGGTTCTGTGCACCCGTGACACTGCGGCCATTGAAGCTCAACTAGACCCTATGCGGAAGTCTCGGGCCCCCCACCCTGTGGATGTCACTGCTCAGCGGCACGAGCGGGCAGAGAGGGCCTATGTTGGCACGCCACCCGTCGAGACCTTCACTATTCGGAGTCCCAGCGACGGAGACGCGGAACCAAGTACCGCCCTTGACCGGAACGAGCTGGACATCAGGCGTACGACGGAGACCACGACCCTCGGTGATGAGATAGGCGAAATGAGCTACACCCTCGACGCCGACCGCTGCCGAATGCGTGAAAATTGGACGACACAGCTCTGAACCGCAGCGGCTCGGCCGAGACGACCAGAACGGTAGCCAACAAAGCGTCGTTCGATGGGGAGGCGAGCGCTGCGCAGAACCAGCGCTGTCTACGTGACCTAATCTCAAGAGCTCTAGATGCGCCACCGTTGTACGCCTGGCAATAAGCATGGGTCTGTCCGGGCCTTAAGAGCGCGTAGTTAGGCGTGACCATCACGACCCCCATCGGAGCGTTCTTTCACTGCAACAAGCACACTCAGCGGAAGAACTCATGGACATATCTACAGCCCGACTTGTGGCCATACGTATGGCACGTTGTATGGCCGTGCGTATGGTCTTCTGCACTTTGCGACGGCGTTTGGCGAACATGTGGGGCAAGTGGCAGCAAGCGGCGTCTGCGGTGTGGATTGACGCGCCTGCGACGGGGGAGCGGGGCGAAGGTGACGCAACGTCACAGTGACGAATTGTGCGTGTCGTCGCCCAACTCCTTTCTGCACCCATGCCTTCACGGAAATTCTCTGAACACCACCACGAGAGCCGTCGTAATCTCACCGATATTGGCCGCCGCTCACCTTAACGTCATGGGGTCATGAGATTCCAACGGTGATCGGTCAGCCACGCGCCTCTTTCCGTAGGTGCGGCGTGACTCCGTAATCGCCTGTTCGCTGACACGATCGACTGCAGCAGCATCCGGCATCCGGCATCCGGACGCTACGCCTGTGCGGCGCGAGGGACTTGGTGCAGGGGTCCCGTGGCGCGCGGTGCTGGGCTTCGCAGCAAGATCGAACCCATCACGGCTCAGATGCACCCCAGCCACCACCACAGGTAGTGCGGCACTGAGTCAGTTTCACGGACATTTTGCGCCGGAAACTTAAGATACCGCCCTCAAGCCTCACACAGCATCTCGTTGCTACTGACACAGACTGGGGAAACTCTGCTGGCTCGTTAGGAAACCTGCAGGTAAAGCCACTTGCATCTGGTAGTAGCTCTCGGACCAGGATCACCGAATGTTTGGGCCGTTTCGAGCTGAGAAAAGTAACCCACGGTTTTATAGATATTGAATCTGTAAATTGCATTTTCCGCACCATCTTGGACAAACCACCAGTTCAGACTAGTTTTACACTGCGAACGTGTCGGTGACCTACGCTAGGCTGCCGATATGGACTTCCGACCGAGCCGAACGCCTGCGGCGATCACTGCCGTTGATCTCCCTGACGGTTCCCGGTCGGTGGCCGTCAAGCCGGAGATCCCGCCGGCCGTCGCGAAGCGAATCGCGACCGCTGTGCAGTCCTCTCGTTCCGAAGGAACACGCAAGACGTACGCCGCGGCGTGGAGACGCTTCACCACTTGGTGCGAGACGAATGGTCACGTGACGCTACCGGCGCACCCGATCACCGTCGCGGCCTATCTCGTCGACGCCGCAGACACCCGAAACGAAACAGGGGAGCGGGTTTACGCCGTCGCCACCTTCGGCACCTGGATCGCCGCGATCAACCACCAACACCGCACTACCGGACATCTGTCCCCGACGGCACACGAACTCGTCGCCGCAACCCTGTCCGGGATTCGGCGGGAGTACGCCGCCGCGGGGGACCGCCCCCGCACCCCACGAGATCCGCTGCTGGTCGACGACATCAAGCTCCTTGTCGGGACGGCCCGCGAACGTTGCCGGGGTTGGGCGGACGAAGTTCTGGAGCGCCGGGATTCGGCTATCCTGCTGCTCGGCTTCGCAGGCGCATTCCGCCGCAGCGAGTTATCGGAGATAGTCTGTGCAGACATCGCTGTGCATCGACACGACGGACTGCACGTGCGGCTACGGAAGTCGAAGACCGACCAGGAGGGCGGGGGAGCGGTCAAGGCGCTGCCGTACACCGACTCTCACGAGACCTGCCCGCCGTGTGCGTACGTCCGATGGGTCCAGGTTGTGGCCGCGTTCGATGCCGGCGGCCGTCCGTCGGTAATCCGCTTGCTCCGGAAGCCCGAGCCGTTCATCGGCCACGTGTGCCGCGGGGGAGTACCCCGCACTGCCGCCCGCGCACCACTACTCCGCGCCGTCGCCAAGAATGGGAATCTCAGTGCGACCGCGCTGTCCGGGGCCGCGATCCACCAGACCATCCGCCGCCGCGCTGACCACGCGGGCTTCAACCCGACTGCTCTCGCCAAGCTCGGCGGGCACTCGCTCCGCGCCGGGTTCGTTACGCAGGGCACCCGCAACGGTGCCGACGGATCGGCTATTGCACGCCAGACTGGACATGCCAGCCTTGACTCCGTCGAGGTGTACCGCCGCGAACACGCGCCCCTGATCGGAAACGCTGTGACAGACATTGGGCTCTAGTAGGTACGCAACGCTCTTCATCCGGCCCATACGGACCCGGTGATTGATACACGCGAACTTATGCAAACCAACGACGGACCCCGCGAACCCAGGCGCGCGGTGACCATGGTTCTCCAGACGCAGCGTGAGGGGTGTCGCAGTTCAGCTGAGCTCGGTCGTATTTCTCGATCGCGGCGCGGTCTTCGGCTCGGTTGTCAGCGATCTCTTTAGCCGTGAACTGGCGTCGCTGCATCACCTGATTGCGTCGTATCACGTAATGAGAACGGCACTTCAGTGACCAATTCCCAATCGATGGGTACATCGATACCGTCTCGCCGTCGAACACGAGCGACCACTGCGCTGGCGCGAGTGGGGCTATGACCTCCTCGCCGCACCCGCAGCAGCACATATGCCCGGTCGTCCGATATGTAATCGACACGTACAACACACCAGACCGCATCGGCGATGGAAAGGTGTCGATGAACTCCGGCGTCAGAGCCAGGACAGCGGTCACCGTCGCTCCTCGTTCGCGATCTCGTTGGTCGACAGGGCGTATGTCGAGAATCCCTCGTCGGTCAGATCGGCGTAGTAGCCGAGGTACCGCTTGAACCGGATGACGGCCAGCATTCCGTTGAGACAGTTCAGGTCTGAGGTTTGGATATTGCGGCCGTAGTCGTCCAGCCCGGGAGCGGCGGCCGGGATGAGTCCGCGGTCCCGGACATGATCACGGTGGCCTGGGACACTCGTAGTAACCCGGAGCAGTCCCGTGAGGTGGCCGTCGACCTCTTCTATTCCCATGCCGACATCGATGAACGGGACGTCGTGCTCTTCGAGCCAGTCGATGACGGGCTTCTTACTCGAGGCATCGTCGGACGCGAGAAACACGAACGTCGCTCCCTCTAGAATCCGGTCCACGTTGTCAACGTCGAGAAATTCTGGAACTGCACTGACATGACGGTGCATGCGGGAATAGATGTCGGCGAAGTATTTCGCTTTGTTGGGTCGCGTCCGCAGCATGGCCAGGTCCGGTGCGCCCGGCGCACGGAAGGCATTGTGGTTGTCGAAGCTGTCGCCATCGACGAGCGTCAATGCATCGATTTCGATCTTGGCCATCTGGTCGGCGATAAAGCTGCCGGTGCCTCCAAGCCCGACGACGACAACCCGCTGACCGCGATAGCGAGCGTTGAGTGCCGCGAGCCCTGCTCGCGATGATGCAGTGTCGCGGTAGTGGAACACGCTGTCATCCTCTACTTCCTGCCACGCGGCACCAGGGGTGGCGGTTGCGGTGGGATCGAGCGCCTGCGCGTGCTGAGCGACTATCCGAACGTAGGTCGTAATCTTCGAATACTCGTCCGGGTATCCATCTGGTGCCGGCTTGGACGAGAGCATGAAGTTCGCCACCTCGGTGGCGGTCATCTGATGGACCTCAGGTTGTGCAATGGTCAGCGGGACCCCGTGTTCATCGCACGGGGTGGACGCGCCAAGCCAGATACGGTGGTCAGTTCCTGAGACAACGGTATCCCCGGACACAGTGACCGGGTAGGTGAGAAACCCGTACGCGATGGTCCGCCCGGTCGTGACATAGGGGATATGCCGAACGATGAGGTGTCCCTGCTGAATGACGACGTCGTAGCCGTCGTCCAGTAGGCGCGCAAGGTCCGCGTCATGAGCGAGTGGTGCGGTGGACATCGAACACCATTCCGTCCTTGACTGCGACGCTCCGGCCAGCTGTGAGGGTGCCACTGCCGTGGCCATCGTGTCCGCGTGAGTAGCGGACCGTGATGTCCGTGTTCGGCTCGATTGCCTGTCCAGGATGCGCGAGCTCGACTATTTGCTCGTAGCTGATCTTGTTTTCGTCCCACTGGTGCCGGCGTGTGTTGATTACCAAGGTGACGGTGCGGTGACCGGCCTTCTCGGGTTCCTTATCGGACATATTGCTGGGTCCTTCCTGGTCTGCGACATCCCAAGTGATGCGCGCTTTGTCGATCAGTGCTCGATATGTCGAGCAAGTGCTACAGTATCACGTGTGATCGACATGTCGAGCAATGCAGGAAGAACGCAATCTTGACCCCGCCACCAGCGGTAAACGTAAAGGCACTCCATGACGCGCTAGACGCCGCGCGCGTCGAGGCCGACCTGTCGTGGCGCCAACTCGCGAAGGAGCTCGGTGTAAGCGCGTCCACCGTGTCCCGTATGGCTCAGGGGTTAAAGCCGGATGTAGCAGTTTTTGCCGCCATGACCACCTGGTTGCGAATGCCGGCGGAAGCGTTCTACATCACCAATACCCCGGGCGACCCAAATACCCCCGAACCCGAGCTTGTTGCTTCACTCACCCCGCTGCTGCGAGCGCGGCGCGACCTATCGGAAACCGACGTGGAATACCTACAGGAGGTCATCGGGGCCGCAGCCAGACGCTTCAAGGCCGAGCGGAAGAGCTGAAGGAGCTGTCGACGTCGTGCGTTGGACACAGAAGATCATGCGTGAGGTCGCCGAGGACGAGCGCTCCGAGCTCACTCTTGGTCCGTTGGACCCGCTGGACCCGTATGACCTTGCTGAAGCCCACGGCATCCCCATATACAGCTTGACCGACTGTGTCGACTACGGCCTGCCGCCTGAGGTGTTCGGACGCTTCACCGAACGAAATACCAGCTCGTGGTCAGCGATGCTTGTACCCCTTGGAACGGCCCGCATCATCGTCGAAAATGACAAGCACGCACCGGTTCGCAGGCGCTCGAACATCGCGCATGAACTCGGTCACCACCTGCTCGAGCACAAGTTCGATCAAGTCGTCCTCGGCGAAGACCACAAGCGGGTATTCGACGAACAGCAGGAGAAGCAAGCGACATTCATGGCCGGCGAACTTCTCATCCCACTCCAAGCCGCCGAACGCATGGCATTCGACGGGTGGGACAATTCCCGCGTCGCCGCTCGCTACGGTGTCAGCGAACAGTTTGCACAGATGCAGATGAAGGGCCAGCGCGTACGCGCCGAGCGTGCAGCTAGAAAGTTCGCCCGCCCGTAACTCCGTCACGCACCTACGAATCAGCACGAATTGGTCTCATTCGTCGTCGTTGAGTACGTCGGTTTACTTTGAATCGATGCGTCAAGGATGACGAACCGCAACGGCTACCAATCGAGTGCTGCCACAGGTAGGTACTGACCTAGGTTTCGCGGACGCGAGGTGTGGGAAGTATCAGACCGGTAGGTCGGGGATTCCTACAGAGAAGAAGACGATTTCATGCGTAAGCTTGTCGCCACCGTTCTGACCGGTTCAGCCACTACTTGTTTGTTGTTCGCCGCAGCCGCTCCCGCGTCTGCGGAGACAGGCCAAGTCAGTCAAAGTTTCATTTCGACGCCGAATGGAGACGGAACAAACACTTTGACGGCCACCTTCACCGCGCTAGACGACAGCGAAAACCTGGGCTACTGCGTGATACTCGACTTCGCGGCGCAGGATGCCGGTACTTCGATCGAGGTCTATGCCGATGCTCGCCGTGAGTCGGGCCCACAGGTGATTACGGTGGTCGATCCCTCTGTTGCGGATGGCACGTACGTGGTTGACTTTTCATGCTTGAGAGAGAACTACTCGGTCCTTGAGCAGACCCTTAGGTTCGGTGGCGATACGCCGCAGACGCTTCTCAACATTCCCGAGATTGTCGGCGAGCCTCAGGTGCCTGAGGTCCCCCCGGCGACTGATCCGGGTTGCTTCGGTTCAGCGTGCTTGCCCACCGGGTCGTTCGGGCGATGACCCGCGCCAACGCGTCATCGCCGTGTATTGGGTAACCACCCGGTACAGCCAACACATGATCTTCTCCCCTCCCAGCTGAATAGCGCATTTTGCGGTTGCTCTGTCAACTCAGCATCACGGTGCGGTAACCTGTCGATCGCGCACCGCTGGCTTGGGATGGTCGACATCGAATCACGGGGTTCTTATCCGTTGGATTCGGTGAATTGTCATCGCGAGCTGCAGGTGTAGGTCGACTTCTACTGGCTCGTCTCATCGGTAGACACGTAAACGACCAATTCCTAAAATGCCGATCCGGTGCTCGGGAGATCCACCGAACCAAAAGGCGGAGGCGGTACAACGGGCGGACCAGTTTGCGGATTCTTGGTAACAATGGTCACGTTGTTGTCTTGGCTAGTAACGTAGGCATCACTGCCGTTCGGGGAGACTGCAACCAGTTGGGCGCTTCCAGGAATCTCGAATCGCGCCTCTACAGACCCGGATGCGACGTCGACGGCGATCAACTCGCTGGGGAATCCCGAGGCCTCCACGAAGGCGGTCGTGCCGTCCGGAGTGACCCCCACACTCCCCAAACCTCCCCAAGCACTGTCCGCGACTGGTAGCACTGTTGCTGTGCGCCTAGTGGGATCATTGAGGTCAATCGCGTACAGAGTGTCTTCGACGGCTGCGAACAGCGTATCGCCGTCGGCGGTGATCGAGGAATCAAGTGGACTGCCGCCGAGTCCGTCGATTCGGTCGACGATTTCATCTGAGCTTGTATCAAGTTTCGCGACACCTCCACCGACTGTGACGTAGGCGTACCGACCGTCCGGACTGAGGTCGATGAAGGGCGCGCCCGCCTCGCCGAGCGATATCGTTTTCACCACGTCCAGTGACGACCCATCAATGACACTTACAGAGCCGTCGTACTGGCTTGAGGTGTAAATCTTGCGACCGTCTGGTGTTGCGGCGATTCCAAGGGGACCATCTCCTACTGGGATCGTGCGGATGACGGCGTTCATTCTCAGATCAACGACAGAAACTGTGTCGTCGACGTTGTTGGCGACGTACACCCGTGTGCCGTCAGAGGTGGGGGCGATTCCGACTGGGAATGTCCCGACTTGAACATCGGCGAGTAACGCTCTCGTACGGGTGTCGAAAATTCCGAGGAAGCCCGGTTCACCGTCAGGACCGTGAGTTACATACGCGCGTAATGCATCTGGCGAAAATGCGATTCCTTCGGCTAGACCTGGGGCGTCGAGCATGCCGGTCACAGCATAGGTGTCGGTGGGTGCCGCCGTGGCAGGCGATCCGACTAGGGCCGCGCCTACACTGAGAACTAGGCCAATCGACCAAGCCGTTGCGGAACGGCAGCTGATGATCCGACCCGGGAGTTCTGGGTTCTGTAAGCGCATCTGACTACTGTAACCAGCGACGACGTCGAGCCTCGGAGGCTCAGTGCGAACGTTCTCCTCGACTTAGGCGCATTCCTCGTTTTCGCGGGCATTCGCGGTGCAAATTGCTGTGTCCGCTCCTTTGACGGTGCGGTATCTGTCGCGGACGCCCCTTGAACAGTCCGAAAACCCACCCGACGGCCTTGGTGGTGAAAGTTGGCGACGCCAGGCCGCATCAGGAAGACACCGACCGAACGGTCGACCATGGCCAGCATGTGCTCGATCTCGCCGACAGCGGATGCGATTAACTCAGGCATCCTGGCTCTATGACCCATAACACCCTTGCCCAGCGCTCTCCCTCGCTCTATCACTACACCGACATCCACGGCCTGTTCGGCATTCTCGACAATCAGGTCCTGTGGGCTACCGATCTGAGATTCCTCAACGACCTCAGCGAGCAGAAACACGGGGAAGAACTACTGGACAGAGCGTTCGCAGACTGCATCGCGCAATATAGTTCAAAGTCCGTCCCAGTAGATGGCAGCAGCGATTACGGGATGGTAGACGCACTGAAAGACATCTGGGGCATCTCCCGACAAATTCGCGGTGACTACGAACCCACAGCCGTCCAGTACTCCGTCAGCTGCTTTTCCGAAGCACGTGATCAGCTAAGCCAATGGCGCGCGTATGCAGCCGACGGATATTGCTTGGAATTTGACACGTCCGATCTACTGGAACATCTGAAATTTGTCCCGCAGACCGGAACAAGCGCCGACCACGCCTTGGCCGCCGACATTAGGCCCGTCCACTACGGCGATACCGGTTACGAAGAACTGAAAGAGTTGGTCAAAACCACCGCGCGAGAATGTATCCCGCTCAACGAAACCGAATCCCATGGATCCTATCGTTCTGGACATAATATGAGCTGGGCAATGCGCATTGCTGCATATGCCATCTTCCTGAAAAGCGATGCGTTCACGGAAGAACGCGAGGTCAGAGCACTAATCAGCTCAGGCGACGCGATCACCACACCCGGAAGATTTGGCCTCGTCCCTCGAAGGGCCATTCCGATCCCGCGCAACCTCGTAAAGGCAGTCATGGTGGGCCCCAACGCGTACGCGGACCTTCAGGAGGCCTCGCTGAAAACCTACGGGGCTACCCACATGACAATGAATCAAAAAGGAACAGGACCTTACCGATTTCGAGTCGACAGGTCGGCGATACCCTTTCGACGGTAAATAGGCTTCTCGAAACGCGAAGACCCACACGATGCCGACAACAACCAGTGGCCTGCCCATCTCCGCTATAGCCTGTAGCTGCCGCTGGCCGACCCTTGGATTACCAACTGGAGGTTGGTCGGCTCTACAAAGACGCGGTCGCGGAAGTTGCTCGTCAACGGGTGTTGCCAAGGACCGCTCTGGGGTTTTCGCGTTCACTGGGCCAGACCGGTCGGCCGTCCCGGTACCGTCGCACCTGTGACACCGAGAATGAGCACGGTGAGCAGTTACAGCTACCAATGGTCGCTGTTCGTCGACTGGTGCGCCGCGGCCGACGTCGATGCGCTACCCGCGTCGCCGATCACGCTGGCCGAGTTCCTCGCCGAGAACCCCGCCGGCGACGCGGTTCAGCTGCGCCGGGTCTCCGCGATCAACCGCGCTCATCTCGACGCCGGCCTGCCCGCTCCCGGACGCGTCACCTCGATCCGGATCGCACTGGACTCGGCACGTAGCGACAGAACGATCCGGCGCGGCACGCAATACCAGGTGATCGCGGCTGGACTGCCGACCTCCGGATCGACGGCAGCACTGTTCGGCCGCCGCGACGCCGTCCTTCTCCTTCTTGCTGGAGTGGGCCTGTCCCACAGGGCTATTGCAGCTCTCGACCGCACAGACATCACCACCGACGGCGACAGTGTGTGGATCGGCGGCCGTCACCGAATTCGCATCGCTCCCAACGACGCCACCGATTTCGTGCCGGCCGCGATGTGGCACCGGTGGCACACGGTCCTGCAGTTCTCCGAGCGCTACCCCTCGACAGCTTTGCTGGCAGAACACTTGCAGCGCAACACTTTTCCCGATATGGCCGGGTTACCGGAGCGTCTCGGTCCGGTCGCGGTGCCGATCGACCGGTGGGGCCACCTGCCCCTGCCGGTCACGGCGATGACCGCGGCCGAGGTCGGAGCGGTGATTGCGGGGCACCGCACCGGCGATCCTCCACTGCACACTCCACGCCGACCCATCATCAGACCCAACGACAGTGCCGATCGGAGCGACCCGATCGCCGCGCCGGAGCCGGTATCTGCAGACCTCGACTCCGCGTATTACCGCGCGGGCGTCGAGGCACGTCGCCGCGCCCACACGGCGCTGGCCGACGTACCGGACATGGTCGACGACGTCGAGGACCGCATCGAACAGCTCCTCGAACGCACCCTGCAACTCCTCGACTCATCCGACAGCGGTGGTGGCACCTGACACATCGGGACCGAGATCCGGCGCACGGAGACCCCCGCCGTCGTACACCTCATCGAGCACAGCGATCGGACACCAACTCGTTGCCCCAAACGGGACCCAACACCTCAACGCAAAACCGCGACAAATGGCGTGTGGCCTACGGGCTCAGTCCCGGCACCCCTGTCAACATTTCATGACTACGAGGTAGCCACTTCCCACCCATCAGCCAACATCGACACCGCACTCCTCCGGTGGACCCAGGTGCAGCTTGTCGACTCAATGCATACGGATCTACGCCGAGTCACTTTACCTATCAGGTTGTATCCGCATATATAAGACTATGTCCGATACAACTAGATATAATCCGATAGCCTGAGGCCATGGAGTATGGACTGAACCCCTTCACCCCAGGGTCTGGCACCCGACCACCCGAGCTCGTCGGACGCACCGCCGAACTCGAGCGATTCGACTTGTTGGTCGCGCGGGCGAAACGGCGGCGCTACGACCGTGGGCTCATGCTGCAGGGACTCCGAGGGGTAGGCAAGACCACACTCCTGGCGACCATGGCGGACCAAGCTCGCCGCCACAACTGGGTGGTGATCGAGGTCGAAGCTCAGACCAGCGTAGAAGGTGCCGAAGCCCTGCGGCGGCGCATCGCCAAAGATATCTCCCGCGCTGTACGCCGTCGCCAGTTCGCCGGCCCGGTCGCGAACAAAATCCGGCAGTTGACCGAAGAGTTCTCCGTGTCCGCCACCGCGTTCGGTGTCGGAGTCGAGCTCGCTCGCTCAGCCGGTACCGAGAATCCGACTCTGGGGGTCGAATTCGAGGACCTCGTCGAAGATCTCACCGAGGAACTCCGCAAGGACGGCACCGCGCTGGGGCTGTTCATCGACGAAATGCAGGAACTCGAGCCGGCTCTCCTGCAAGTGATCCTGGCGACCCAGCACCGCGCGGCCCAGCGTGAATGGCCGTTCTTCGTGTGTGGTGCAGGCCTGCCGAACCTGGCGCAAGCATTGGCGGACGCGCGGTCGTACGCCGAGCGCCAGTTCGATTACAGGACCATCGGTCCGCTGGCCGACGATCAGGCCCGCGATGCGCTCGTCACACCCATCACCAGGCTGAACCAAGACATCTCTGTCGAAGCGACCGACTACATCGTCGCGGCGAGCGATGGATACCCGTACTTCCTTCAGGTGTTCGGGCACGAGCTCTGGCAGGCAGCCCAGCAATCCCCGTTCACGCTCGCCGACGCCGAGGACGCCGTCGACACCGGCCACGCCTCACTCGATTCCGGCTTCTACAGCTCGAGGTGGCTACGGGCCACCGAAGCAGAGAAACGGTATCTAGTTGCCATCGCACGCAGCGGAACCGACACTCCGCGGACGGCAACCCTCGCCGAAGCCCTCGGATCGAACCCACAATCGATGGCACCGCACCGTGACTCCTGCATACGCAAAGGACTCATCTGGTCTCCCGCCCGCGGCTTGGTTGCCTTCACTGTCCCCGGAATGGCGGACTTCATCCGCCGTCAACCCAACGCACCGGTCATCTGATCTCATACAGAACGTCACCTGGGCCGAAGTGGAGCACGTAGACGGATCGCGCAGCACCGGCATCACACAGCGACGTCGGTGTAGGAAGCTAGTTCGGCCCACTATTGCAGCGTGTAACCGCGCGGTGGGCGGGCGAGAGCGAGCAACGCGAACACGGCCAGGCGCGCCCACGTCTGCCCTAGACGGGTGACCGGTACACAGTGCGTCAGAACGGGTCAGGTGGGCCGGTGTTCATCACCGCCAGGATGTAATCGCGGTCGGGCGGATCGGCCGGGTGATCGTCGGCGATTGCGAACAACGACCGATCCGGCTCCGGCGGGGTGCGTACCTCCTCCCGGGCTGCGAGCCATTCTCGCCAGACTATGCGCTCGGCGCGGTGGCGCACGATGCGGGCACGGACAGCCGATGTGAGGCCATGACGATGGCCGATGTCGTCCAGTTCGATCGGCCCGACACAGATCCGGGCGTTCTCGACCGTGAGCAGACCGGCGACGCGCAGATCCAGCAACGCCTCGTACCCGCTGGTCCGGCCGACCCCGATAGCTGTGAACAACTCATCCGGGGTGAGGGGTTCTGCTGCGGCGACCACTGCGTCGTAAAGGACGCGGTGACGCCATCCGATGACGCTCCACGCCGGGTGTACGGACTCCACCTCTGCTGCCTCTGCAACGGTGTCCATAGCCGCCGCTCGACCCGCGTGTGTGGACACCAGCGCGTACCGGTCGGGGTTCTGACCCACGCCGCGTTCGATCAGCAACAGCGGTGAGCCCTCCATATCCCTCAGCCGCTCCAGAACGGACCACACCGTCGATTCCGGGAGCATGCCGGCCGCAATGGATAGCGACCGGCCACCGACACCCACAGTAGGAACACCTTCGACTATCTGCCCTGAGACTGCAGCAGCCCACGCCAGTGCTTGAACGACTGCATGAGTAGTCCATCGATCTTTTCGATGAACGAACTCGGTAGCGACCCAGGTTTGAGCGTGGGTAAGCCATAAACGAATTACCGGATCGTAAGTACCCCCTGTGTGCTTTATCTTGTGCCCGATATCCCGGACTGGGTCGGGCAAGGTTGATGCGGCCCAGTCGAGGGCGCGGGCAGTGTCGCGGCGGATGGCGCGTTCAGGTTCGGCGTAGCGGGCGTACGCGGCACGCACGCCCGCCCAGGCGGGTTCGGTGACGCGGGTGAGGATGTCGGCGGCGCTGGCACCTGAGAGAACTGCGTGGGTGATGACGGACTGGCGCGCTTCCGAGCGCGAGGGCCACCGGCTGGTGTCGATGCGGCCGGTGCTCGCGAAGTCGAGGACGCAACGCGGCGGCGGGGCGGAGCGGCAGAAACGCGGATGCAACCGGGCGTCATCGCTGCTGCCGAGGACACGCTCGGCGGACGTCTCGGCGCGGATGTGGGCGTCGATCGGATTGCTGATCGATCGGCCCGTTCCTCCGAGCAGGGCTTCGAGCCGCGGCAGTGTGCCGGCATCGGACCCGACGGTCAGGATGTCGGACGCTGCAGGCGGGTCCAGGTCGACGAGGGTGCGGTAGCCACCTTCTTTGCACTGCGAGCCCGGCACGGTGATGCAGCCGGTTTTGTCGTTGGTCATCGGTGTGATGTCCAACGTGGGGAGTCGCGCTGCGAGAAGGCGCAACAACGGTCGGATTTCGTCGACGGTGACCGTCTTTCCCGGTGCCAGCGGTATCAGTACGTGACGGCCGCCGCTGGTCGATTGGTCGACTACCGCACGGCCACCGCATTCGGTCAACCAGGCGAGCAGCCGCGTCACGTCGGCAACAACGGAGGCCTGGCCGTGGTGTTTGGTGTCGAAGTCCAGGGCAACGATGCCGGCGCTACCGCGTGAGAACAGCGGTACGGCCGACGGTAATGCCGGCCGTTTGACCGTCAATGGCCCCGCTGAGACGTATTTACGCGTCGTCGGGTCGTAGAGTCGCATCGACCGGCGCGCAGCAATGACCGGCGCGAATCGATGCCACAGCCGGTCCGCAGTCGCATCCGAGTGGACGACACGAGCGTTCAATCTTGTACCTACTTCAGGGCACGATGTACCCTGAGACATGTCCGCCAAGACAGTCCCTTCGGGGAAGAGCACCACAGAACGAGTTGCGAGCTAGTCACTCGCTTCTCTGACTTCAGAAGCCCTCGGCCCGCACGCCGGGGGTTTTTGTCATCTCAAGGTGCTGCGTAGATTTAGTTGGATGTATGACCCGAATGTCGATTCAGGTCGAGACGGCTACGCAGTCAGCGGCAGTACCCCCTGTTCGCGCGCGTGATTAAGTTCGCGCGCAAGATCTTCGCGGTCGCTGGCGATCGCGATCAGATCGGCGACGTATTGACTCAGAGATGTCGCGCCAGCCGAGCTCCGCTGCGCCTTGAGCGTGTCAATCAGCTCCGACGGCAGTCGGACAGTCAGCGACGTCCGGTCACCCTTACTGGGCATCGGCATGGCACGGCCTCCTTCGTCTACGTCCGCGATCCCAACCGGTGTCTATCCTGAACCAGAATCATCTTCACCGCCCTGTGACACGCCGTTGGTATCAGAACGAATTACACGTCTGTCATTTGAGTGGATGAGTACCACTGCAACGTGCCGGCCCATCGAAGGAGCCATCGCCCCACCCGCCGATATGCGAACGGTCATCGTCGACCTCGAATGCCGACAACAAGTCCTTCACGCCGACGGCTCCTCGACACAGCGTCCCATCGAATCGTGGCGGACCACCGTCATCACCACCCCGAACGGGTGGAAACTGTCTGCCTTCCGATACCGCAGATGAAACAGGGCAGTAATGCCCCTGCGCCTTGTCAGGGGCCGGGCCGAACAGCGCAAACGTGGCGCGGGCACGCACGTGTATCGGAGACAGCCGTAAGACATAGTCCCCATGCGCGAATCGTGCTCTGGGGCAGGCGATTGGGGCGTCTCGCAGACAATCCGGCCGTAAAATAGCCACGATCACCGGCTCGCTCCGCGTAAAAAAGCGAAACAAGCACCACGATATTCACCCTTTTCGATGGCAACGTCATCCGTGCGGGCGGACTGGTCGACGACGGTCGCCTGACGGCCGGGGAGTGGGCTACGTTTCCGGCAGTGGTGACCGATGGGCCATTACGAGGTGCGATCGGATACCGCGCGTTTCGGCCTATTGTCGGACAGGAGCACCGCAGCTACGAGTCGGTGATCGTGGTCTACCGGGTAGTCGAATGAGCGTCACGAGACTGGCCCAGCGGACCGTACGGTCACTTCGCGTGGGGGTTCAGGGTCTGGGTTGTCTGGGAATGTCAGAGTTTTATGGGCGGCCAGATGAGTCGCAGTCGATCTACACCGTTCAACGAGCGTTGGATCTCGGCGCAAACCTTCTCGACACGTCGGACGTGTACGGACATGGTGCCGGTGAAGAATTGATCGGCAAAGCCATCGCTGATCGGCGTGATTCGGCAGTAGTGTCGACGAAATTCGGAGTGGTACGTCTCGGGGCTGGAGTCGGGACCGGTATTCGCGGCGACGCGGCGACGGTTCGGTCTAGCTGTGAAGACTCGCTGCGCAGGCTCGGGTTGGAACACCTCGACGTGTTCACATTGACTCGGATTGATCCCGAAGTGGGGATCGAGGAGACCGTGGGCTCCGTCGCGGACCTAATCGAAGAAGGAAAAGTACGCGAAATCGGCTTGTCGGAGGTCAGCGCAGATACCCTGCGGCTGGCTCAGTCGGTCGCACCGATCGCAACGCTTCAGACCGAATGGTCGTTGTGGTCGCGTGGCATCGAGGCGGAGATCGTCCCTGTGTGTCGCCAGTTGGGGATCGCAGTTGTGCCTTACGCGCCGTTGGGCCGAGGGTTTCTCAGCGGTCGCATCCGGTCACGCGGGCAATTCGGGGAAGGGGATATTCGCCTGCTACTGCCGCGATACCTACCCGAGAACTTCGCAACCAATCTCGCTCGCGTCGATAGATTCGGGGTTCTTGCCGAGGCTGCCGGTGCCACCCCTGCGCAATGGGCTCTCGCCTGGCTTCACAGTCAGGGCCCCGATGTCATCCCAATTCCCGGGAGTCGTTCGACAGCACACCTCGACGAGAACATCGATGCGTCTTTCCTGACTCTGTCGGATCGCGAAATCGCAGCAATCGAAAATTTGTGGCCTGTCGGCGTCGTGGCGGGCGAGCGATGGACCGAGGCCTGCATGAGTTTTATCGAAAACTGATGTGTGAGTTAACGCACATTAGTTAAGATTTGGCAGCGGGCCGGGGAGACCGTCCAGCGCTGTGGGCTGCAGAGGAACAGCAGGCACGTCGCGGATGTCTGAATTTCGTACGCACACCATACGTAGGCAATAAGCATGGATGTACGTATCTTCGCTGATGCGTTGCCGATCAACCCTGAATCACACTGATGGCCTCGAACAGCCGTTAGTGGAATCGGAGAACCAGATGCGCTTTATGATTCTCGGCCCGTTGCAGATCGACGCAGGCGACAACACGTTGACGATTTCTGCGCCCAAGATAGAAAAGTTGCTCTTGACGTTGCTCATTCGCGCCAATCGGGCCGTCCGAGTCGATGAACTGATTTCAGAGTTGTGGGGCCAGGCACCGCCACGACGCGCGAGGGCGGCTCTTCATGTCTATGTGTCGCAGATACGTAAGTTGCTTGCCGAGCACGACGTAGTTGGCAACGGCGGTACCGAGGTCGCCTTGTTGACACGAGGGACAAGTTACCTACTCCAGATCAACCCGGACCACATCGACGTAACTGCCGCACAACGACATTACGCGCAGGGTCAGGCGCTACTTGCCGATGACCCTGCGGGTGCATTCGCTGAATTCTCCCGAGCCGCCGACATGTTTCGCGGACCAGTGGCCGACGGCGTGACCGATGGTGGCATCGTCGGAGGGTTTGCGCATGGGGCCGACGAACTAAGGCTGGAATGCCTGGAGGCGATCGCGCACGGTTCGCTGCAGATCGGTCGACATCGCGAACTGGTCGGGCAACTGGCCCAATGGATCGAGGAGTACCCGCTGCACGAGTCGCTGCGGGAGCAGCTGATGATCGCCCTCTACCGGTCAGGAAGACGAGCCGAAGCATTGGCCGAGTTCCAAACGGCCCGCCGAGTGCTCCGCGAAGAACTGGGCCTCGAGCCCCGCGAGTCTATGCGACAGATTCAGGCTGCAATCCTGGACGGAGGTTCGCAACCTACTTCACGCGTGGCGTAGTCGTAGCTCTGGGCCTAGCTCGTGAGCGCTGCTGCAGCCCAACTACCTCCGGGTCAATCCCTCGAGGACCAGGCCGAGAATTCGGTCTGACTGTTCCCGGTCGGAGCGCTCGCGCAACCACGCAGCCGCACTGAGAAGATCGAATAGTTCGGTCGGTGTCAGGTCGGGTCGGATATCACCAGAGCGTTGGGCGGCAGCCAACGCCGACATCTTCAAGCCCTTGGCGCTGATTGGTTCCGACGCCCCGCGACACGATGTTCATCGCAAGTTGGTGGCACCCTACTTCAACCTCAAGCAGGCCAGGCTCAACCGACCCGCCGTCGAGCGAATGGCTCACGAGTTGATCGACAAGATGGAAAGTGACGGATCGCCTGCAAACCTCCTGAGCAAATACGCCCTGCCGATTCCATCGAAAGTGGTGTCGGACATTCTAGGTGTGCCATACCTAGATCACGACTTCTTCGAGACCACCTCCGCGGCATTGTTGCAGGCACCTGATGCAGAGCATGCCAAGCAGGCTGGACTCGAACTGATGAACTATTTGGAACGGCTCATTGCAATAGAGGTGTCCGAGCAAACAGGCAATGGCTTGATCGGAGACCTTGTCGCGGCAATCGACGGTGCCGATGTCACCCGCGACGACGCGATGCGAATCGCGTTGGCGTTGTTGCTGGGTGGTCACGACACCACTGCGCAGATGATCACGCTGGGCGTGATCACGCTGCTCGAACATCCGACGGAGCTGGCCCGTGTACAACAACATCCAGACGAAATGCCGGGCGTCGTCGACGAACTGCTTCGTATGGTCTCTGTGACCGATGTAGCCGGCGTTCGTGTAGCACCATCGGATATCAGCCTCGGCGACGTCATCATCAAGTCGGGGGAGGGCATGGTCTTCTCGTCATCGATGATCAACCGCGACGAATCAGTCTGGACATCGCCGTACGAGTTCGCGCCGCTCGGTGACCACGCAACATCCGCACGGCGCCACCTCACCTTCGGTTACGGGCCGCATCAATGTCTGGGCCAGAACTTCGCTCGTATGGAACTGGAGGTTGCTTACACGGTGCTGTTTTCTCGATTGCCGAACTTGCACTTGACAGTTGATCCCGAAGACATTCCTTACCGGCTTGGTGGAACGATGCAAGGCGTGCACGCTTTGCCGGTCGGCTGGTGACCTACACCGTTGAGGTGGGCTCACGGCCGGGTGGTGAGTGCAAAAGGATAGCCGGTAAATCCGTTCCTGACACCACTGCGGTCTGATCAGGTCAAGAGCGTCCTCATACCGAGTCTCCGCCTCGGATGCCTGATCGCGAAGGAACTCACAGCGGGGCGCTGATAACGGACCCCAATAGCGCTCAGGAGCGCTACACGACAACACTCGGCCCTACAGTCTTTAAGCTTCGATGCTTCCTAGCCAGGCCCAGGCGTAGGTGCGGTTGTCTCTGTGGCTGCAGAAATGTCACCGGTAACATTTGCGCCCTCTGGTTTTGCTACCTTCCAAGCTTGAACAGCAGCTTCCGAACCGAAATAGAACAAAATTATCCATCGAAATGACGTGATGATTTCGGTCCGTACGTCGGCTGGTATTCGTGCAGTGAATTCGCTCGGAAACAACACGATACCCAGGAATACGAACGTTAGCGCTGCTGCCAGTCCTGCCCGTAAAGTTCCTGTAGCGGTCGAAAGTACGAAGAACGCAATGATTGCGGCGGTGCCAATTCCCAGGGCGAACCAGAGGTCGTATGTCGCCATAGCATTCCAGACAACATCAATTGCAGCATCCCTTGTTGGCGGAAATATTCGACTTCCACTGACCCACTGCACGTCATCGGGGTATGAGGGGCCGATCACCTCTGTACTCGTGCAGTACTGATATGCGACGTCCGGCGCGTTCTCGACAGCTCTCGGGTTGATGTCGCCGCAATAGCCGATGGTTCGTCCTTCGGAGGTTGTTGCGAACGCCTCTCTGATGTCTATACGTGACGCCAAGACCCCGAGAATCGATGTCAACCACCAGACACCGAGCAATGGAGCTATCCAGAGATTTCGCAGCTTCATCTGTTCGCTCGCCAGATGCGGCACCGATCCTTTCGCCACGACCGCGGGGCCACTCTTCGTCGAACCTTCGTCTGTCATGTCACCCTCCGGGTGCGACCTTTGTCGACGGCCAGGACGAAATCGAACTTATTCGATCTTCATACACCAAGCGTCCGCATTTGGGAAGCAGCAGCATGGCTAGCCCTTTGCGCTTTCAGCGGGGCTCTGCTGGTAACCCTGCATATCAAGAATGGTCGTATCGCTCCGCGCTCCGTGCAGGCGGGAGCAGCTGCTGTCAAAATTCCGTAATGACGATGTGGCTTGGCAGGGCGGACGGATGCTCGGCCATGGTCGGGCAGGACGATAAACGTGCCGCTGACCATTGACCGACACGTTGTTCAGACATCGTCATCCTATCGACAAGATGGTCCCTGCCCTCGGTCTACGTTGATCCCGCACTGGCGCAGTCATTGCCGATAGCCTCGAGAGTGAGCAGACCCCCTCTCCGGTGGGGCGCGTATTCCATATCTGTTTACGACGAGAGTATGAGTGGGAATGCGGTTCGATTACTCGTCCTTGACCGAAGGGTTTCGGAGTGAGCGACCGATCCCTCTACCAAGCCCCCCCCTCCGGGGCTGAACAAGACAGGTAGCGCGGTCGTATGGCTATCCAGCGTCGAGATCTACTCGTTCGGAGTGATGTTCTCGGTGTCCGCGTTGACCAGGCAGTCGGATCTAGGGCTGATTCTCGGTGCCGAAGAGCACGTGGACTCCGCGCTCTATGCGTCGATTCTGTTCGGAGTCGAGCTGGGAGACGGAACAAAGCTGGCGATCGATCGACGCGCCCCGCGAGGAGTCGTTCTGGAAGTCGGGAGCTCCAACGGCAACCTTGGGTCGCTGCACGGCACTATCTTTCTCGGCCCCGTTCCGCCTTCCGGGCCCGTCCGCATCGTGACTGCGATTCCCCGACTCGGCGTACCGGAAGCGACCGTCACCATCGACGGCAATCAAATTATCGAAACATCCGAACAGGTCGAACGCCTGTGGACCGCACCGCCGCCCTCTCAGGGCCTCGGTGGTGCGGGCCTGCGCGGTGGTAGCTGGTTCAGCCGCCTCGACTGACCGGAGAACGATGGTGAGCTAGTTGAGATTCGAGCGTTCCTCGATCGTTGACTGCCGGCACGGCTGGTCTCCGACGAAAGCGGACGCACCACTTTTTGACGCCTGTCGACACCACAAGTTCTAGAGTCCGTAGTCGTCACTGCGATCTTGCTGATCCTGAAACCGGTTGAGCCACAGCATATACAGCAGTTTACCGGTAACCCTGCATATCAGAATTGGTCGTATTGCCCGACGCCCGACGCCCGACGCCCGACGCCCGACGCCGGGCGTGCGCGGGCAGCCGCTGCCAAGGTTCCCAGAGGGGCCAGATCCATCGGGATTGCCCTCCTTGCGCCATTCTGTACGCATCATCGACGAATTACTCAGTACTGAACACGCACCCGACCAGGCACACGGGCGTCTACTGACGAGTGGTTGCCGTCGACGGCTTTCACTCGGTTAAAGACTGTTCATACGGCACGTCCGCGACGATCGATGACCGGTAGGTCGCTGCTGTGTCAGCGGTAAACAATCTGGTCACGCAGTAGTCGATATTGGTGATTGCCGTCACAACTCACGGTGGACGTCTTGACCCTGCCACTGGTGTGAAGGTTCTTGGATCGTGTCATGCTCTCGAACGACGAGCGCGTAGGGCGTATATCTTCGTACGCGCGTGTACGCGGTACAGGTACGCCGGTTCTGCTGCTGCACGGGTTCACGATCGATCACCGCATGATGTTGCCGCTGGACCGGCACTTCTCCGACCGAGAATCGGAACGCCATTACCTCGACCTGCCCGGGTCCGGTCGTTCACCCAGATTGAAGACGATGAGTTCCGGAGGAATCGTCGAGACTGTCTCGAAGTACATCGACACCTATTTCGGCGACCAAGATTTTGCCCTGGTCGGGGCGTCGTACGGCGGATTTCTCGCCCGGGCACTGCACGTTCGATATCGGTCGCGTGTGCTCGGGTCGTTCCTCATCGCGCCGGCGGTCAGATCTGCTGAACACAGGACTTTAAGCGCCGATGTCGCAGTGGTCGAGCGCGACAACTTCGAGCTCGATGTCGATGAGTCCGATCGCGTCTTCTTGGACTCGTTCAGGGCAATCAGCCCTCGTCACACCCGTGCGTCGTGGTCCGAGTATCACCACCATGTCGTGCCCGGCTATCGAGCGCATGACCGCGACGCCGCGCAGGAACTCCTGCTCCACTACAACGTGGAACCGGTCCCGGAGGAATCACTGACATCGCCTCTGGGCGGAATCAACGTAGTGATCACCGGCAAGCAGGATTCGGTGGTGGGGTGGCGCGATCAATTGGCGCTTGTCGATTACTACGATCGCCACACGTACGTGGCGCTCGACGGTGCCGGACACAATGTGCACTTAGATCAGCCGCTGCTGGTCGGGGCCCTGCTCGAGGCGTGGCTCTCGGAGCTGTCGTTGGCCCACTCGGCGGACGGTTGTCCCTGACTTCTGCGGTTGTGACACGGTTACCGTAGGTCGGCGCGGGTGCGATATGTCGAATGATCCAGACTTCGAATGGAATTCGACGGTCAGGATGCAATCGGGCTGGGTGCGGTGTTGTCGTCGTCGGTTCGAGTGGGGAGAGATTGCGGTGTTGCGGTCGATCCCTCGTTGGCGATGTCGATCACCTCGTCCAGGTACGACGCGATGGCGTCTCGGTTCTTCATCAAGTTCAGGGCGCGTTCTTCCATCCGATCGCGCTCGTGTGTGAGCAGAGCAATCATGTCCGGTGTCGCGTCGGCGAAGTGGATGACGCGGGGCTTGTCAAGGCAGGGGAGGATCTGCTTGATTATTCTGGTGGGTAGACCGGCATCGAGCAATCCTCGGATCTGCAGGACGCGATCGACGAATCGATCGTCGTAAGCGCGGTACCCGTTCGGTTCGCGGGTGGAGACGATGAGCTGTCGCTCTTCGTAGTATCGGAGCAGTCGTACCGATGTATTTGTCGCGGAAGCCAATTCGCCGATACGCATCGTGCCTCCTGGACTCATCGAGTGAATGTGATGTAGGCCATAACCTTCGCCCTTGACCCTCACATCTATGTCAGGGTTTAACCATACTTGCATGACCAGAAATTCAGAACCCGAATCTCGGACAGAACGGCTCCCATTGCTATCGCTTCTGGCGCTGGCAACCGCCGTCTTCGTCACCAGCCTGACCGAAACTCTGCCTGCGGGACTACTTCCCGCAATCAGCCAGAGCCTGTCCGTCAGCGAGTCCGCCGCGGGGCAGACGATCACAATCTATGCGATCGGGACTGCTCTGACCACCATTCCGCTCACGGTGATCACAGCAGGGTGGCGTCGTAAGCGACTTCTCCTGCTGTCCATCATCGGATTCTTGGTCGCGAACTCGGTGACTGCCGTGTCGTCGAACTACGAGTTGACGATGGTGGCACGATTCGTCGCAGGTATGGCCGCCGGAGTGGCTTGGGCGCTACTTGCCGGCTACGCCAGACAGCTTGTCCCCGAACACTTGCAGGGACGCGCGATCGCCGTAGCGATGGCCGGGATTCCTGTGGCCCTCGCCGCAGGTGTGCCCCTCGGAACATTCGTCGGCAAAGAGTTCGGGTGGCGCGTGGCCTTCTGGGCAATGACCGTGATCGCCGTGATTCTCGTGGCCTGGATCGCAGCCTTCGTCCCCGACTTCCCCGGACAGGAACGCGGAAACCGCGCATCGTTCAACCGCACCATCACCACCCCTGGCGTAGGCGCAGTTCTGTTCGTGACGCTCACGTTCGTCCTGGCGCACACCATCTTCTACGCCTACATCGCCTCGTTCCTCGACAGCGTAGGAGCAGGAGATCAGGTTGATGTAGCACTTCTCGTGTTCGGCATCGCATGCTTGATCAGCATCTGGGTCGTCGGTGCCAAGATCGACCGGACCCTGCGCCTGCTCGCCATCACCGCCACCGTCCTGTTTGCCATTGCGGTGACCGCTCTCGGACTGGCCGGCGATACCCCGATCGTGTTGTATGCCGCGTTGTTCCTCTGGGGTCTGGCATGGGGAGGGGCACCGACCCTTCTGCAAACCGCAGTCGGCGTAGCCGGCGGCACGGTGGCCGACGAAGCACAGGCCATGCTGGTCACATTGTGGAACGTTGCCATGGCCGTCGGAGGTGTCATCGGGGGACTGCTCCTCAGTGGTGTGGGGCCGAACTCCTTCGCATGGGCGGCACTCGTGCTCCTTGCACCGACGTTGCTGGTGATCGTGCTGGCCAAGCGCCACGGATTCGCCGCCGCGCCGAAACTCACCGATGCAGGCAACAAGCTGGACGTCGACGAAATCCACGCGTGATGAGCAGAAGTACGAGAGTTCATCTGGCCGCACATCTTCCGGGTGTCGACAGCACCGTGGTGTGGGCGGACCCGCGGTCCCGCAGCCAAACCGAATTCGAGACATTCGAGACCCTGGCCCGATCCGCGGAACGTGGCCTCTTCGACTTCCTGTTCCTGGCCGAAGGTCTTCGTCTCCGCGAATTCAACGGCAAGATCTACGAAAACGACGTGGTGGGGCGGCCGGACTCGCTGGTGTACCTCGCAGCGATCTCGGCCGTCACCTCTCGACTCGGACTGGCCGCAACCGTCAACACCACGTTCAACGAACCGTACGACCTCGCGCGCAAGCTCGCGACGCTCGATCACGTCAGCGGCGGCCGGGCAGCGTGGAACGTGGTCACCACCAACGACGCGTACACCGGTGCGAATTTCACCCGAGGAAGCTTCCTTCCCGACGATGAAAGATACGAACGGGCCCATGAGTTCCTCGCTCTCACACACGATCTGTGGCGCAGCTGGTCGTCGAGCCCGCTGGCACCGGACCCGAGCCGCGGGTGGTTCACCGACTCCAGTAGCGGCGCCTACGCCCACCGCGGGCGGCACTTCGATATTGCGGGCCGCTTCAATGTCCCCACTTCGCCTCAGACGTCGCCGGTGATCATTCAGGCCGGCGACTCCGAGGAAGGCCGCGAACTCGCGGCCGAAACTGCCGACATCGTGTTCAGCAAACACACCGCCCCGACACCCGGGCGCATCTTGTACCAGGACATCAAAAATCGCCTCGCCCGGTTCGACCGCACTCGCGAGAGCCTGTTGGTCTTCACTCGCGCGAGCGTGGTGCTCGGCGACAGCACAGACGATGCACAAGCCAGGTCCACCTCCCTGCGGCAGCAACAGATTTCGCCAGCGTCCGCTCTGGAGACATTGGGCGGAATCCTGGGCCTGGACCTGTCCGACCACGACCCTTTCGGGCCGCCGCCACCCCTCGACAGCAGCTACCGCCAGGTCGCGGCGCAAGGTCACACCGCGATCAAAACGAGCGGACGAGCCGATACCGTCCTGCGCCTCCACCGTCTACACGAGAGCGATCCCGGAAGCATCGTCGATCTCATGCGCCGCTTCGCCGGCCCGCACACGTTCGTCGGTACACCGCAGCAGGTTGCACACCAGATCGCCGAATACGTCCGCACCGAGGTTGCGGACGGCATCATCGTCGATCCCGCCATCGTTCCCGACTCGGTGGCCGACTTCGTCGACCGGGTAGTGCCCGAACTGCAAGATTTCGGTGTGTACCCCGACCGCTACCGCGGGGAGACATTGCGTGAGAGCCTCTTTCCCGACGATCAAGGACGCACCCCATGCATCTCGCAGTTGCCCTGACAGGAACCGGATGGCACCCGGCAAGTTGGCGGGACACTGCCGCCCGGCCCGACAGAATCATCGACATCGCCTACTGGACAGAAATCGTGCAGCTCGCCGAAGCAGGCGGCGTCGACTTCGTCACCCTCGAAGACGGTCTTGCACTTCAGAGCTCGACACTCGATCGCGCCGATGATCGCACCGACGAACTGCGAGGGCAGCTCGATGCAGTCCTCACCTTGGCGGCCCTGGCACCGCGAACGTCCGAGATCGGACTGATTCCCACCGTCAACGTCACGCATTCGGAACCGTTTCACGTCAGTTCGCAGATCGCCTCGCTGGACTGGGCCAGCCATGGCCGCGCCGGTCTGCGGCCCCAGATCACGTTCCGCGCTGACGATTCCCGCAATATCGGACGGAGGGCGACGCCCCAGCTCACCGACGACGACATCACCGACCCGGTCAAAATCAGCACCCGTCTCACCGATCTGTTCGACGATGCCGCGCACTACCTAGCGTCGGTGCGCGACCTGTGGGACAGCTGGGACGACGATGCCGTCGTTCGTGACGCGTCGACGTTCCGCTACATCGACCGAGATCGACTGCACCGCTTGACGCTGGAAGCGAACAGGTTCAGGCCACTCGGCCCGTCGATCACACCTCGCTCTCCGCAAGGCCAGCCGATTGTCGTTGCGCTGGGCCATGCCCCCATCCCGTACCGGCTCGCCGCCCGCGAGGCCGACATCGTCTTCATCACGCCTCACTCGGACGCAGCCGTCATCGACACCGTTCGAGAGGTCAGGGCAATCGAAACCCTCGACCGGCCGAGCCGATATCTACCCCTCGCGATCTACGTCGACATCACGGTTGTGCTCGCCGACGACAAAGCCTCGGCAGCCGAACGCCGCGCCGCGCTCGATGCCGACCATCCGGACACGTGGACCTCGGACAGCCGAATCTTCAGCGGCACAGCAGAAGAACTCGCCGATATCATCGCCGCCTGGCACGCCTTCGGGATCGACGGCTTCCGACTACGACCGGCGGTGCTTCCGACCGACCTGAGCCGCATCACGACAGCGTTGGTTCCGATACTGCAAGACCGAGGTCAACGGCCCACGGTGACACCGCCAGGCACCCTGCGCAGCCGTCTCGGGCTGGCCATACCCGAGTCACGGTTTCGCGGATCCGTCACCGCTCGCTGACTGCGATCTCAACCACCACGTCGATGCCATGTTGGACGAGACCATCGGCACTCCGGTACCTCGAAGAGAATCAATCACGCGCAGGGTGCCCATCCCGGTACCGGTGAACAGCACTGGATCGGAACCGGTAGGAGCTGATGTCACCGCGTCCACGAGGTCGTCGTGAGTGACCACGTAGGGGTCGTAGTCGGCGGCTCGCCGCACCGAGATAACTGCGCTGACCGCGATGCCACTGGCCTGCCAGTACGCCCGCGACAGTTCGGTCAACCACGGTTCGTACGGACTTACCAACGTGATCGACGCACAGTTGTGGGCATGCAGATACAGCGTGGTGGCCAGCGCCGATGACGCAACGGGGTAACCGACGGATTCGGACAATTCCCTGCAGACAGCATGATCACCGTCCGCCGAATGGAGGTAATGGGATGCACTGCATGCGACGACAGCCGCGTCCAACGGCATCGCGCCGAACCTCGACAGCGCCTCAGGGGTGTCCCGGCCCCATTGAGCCAATACCTCACGAAGGGCACCCTCCCGGGCAGGGAGCCGTGAAGTGAAGAACTCCGACTCCGTGTCGGCGAGCAGCTATCGAGCACAGCGACCTTGTCCTCGGAGCCGGACGCATGGCTCGACATCAATGCCGACCTGCTGATCTTGGCGGCGCAGAAACACGCCCTGACCGCCGATAACGTCAACCGACTGCGTGCGCGATTCGTTGTCGAGGGCGCGAACCTCGCGTCGACCCCCGACAGTCGAGACGAAGCTGCACGAGCCGGAACACTCCTGATACCCGGCGTCATCGCCAACATCGGCGGCGCCGGATCCGCCGCCCTCGCTGTCACTCGAGTCGTTCCTTTCGACCTACCAGCGCAAGCACGTAAGCAATGGGTCTTCGATTGGATCGCCGACAAGGTCCGCACGAACACTCGCGACTTGCTCGAACTCGCCCAAGATTCGCCGACCACCGCCCTGGAAACCCTGCTCGCTCAACGACGTACGGAGAGAGACGGAACATGAGCCTGGCGACCGACCGCTGACCTTTGATCACTTGATTCCCGACTACCCGGCCGCACCTGTTGCATGGCCAGATGGTCGGGTATCAGGTCATCGACGCGGTCGACGGCACCAGTTGCCGGGCCGCGAGGAAGCCGCTCCATCGCGAGAGCTGCGCACCGAGACCCACCGACGTGTAACTCGTCGACGCAGGATTGGAAATCCACCCACGCTGCCACACCTCGCGCCGAGCACGTGAACTCATGACGGCGACCAGCCTTCTACTGCTACAGGGCTCGGTCTCGACGCACTGTCAACAATTCTTGACGATGCGGCAATCGCGCTTTTCTGAACCTGACGACATCAAGCCCTCCGAGAGGTGGTACTCCAGCGCCCTCCGACATCCATCATTCGGCCGCCGTATCCTGTTGACTGTATGCGCGCAGATCTACGCCGAGCCGCATCTCTATCAGATTGTATCCAATACTATAAGGTTCAGTCTTATAGTATTGGATACAGTCCTATAGTGTGGGTGCATGGAGTACGGACTGAATCCCTTCACACCCGGGTCTGGCACTCGACCACCCGAGCTCGTCGGGCGCACTGCCGAACTCGAGCGATTCGACTTGTTGATCGCGCGGACGAAACGGCGGCCGGTTCAGCGTAGACCTGGCCAGAGCCTGTACCCAGCAACAGGGAACCGAGCGCAAATAGCGCATCCTCATCAATGTTTTCGCCTCGATTCGTCGTAACAGAAATATTGAATCCAAAATTGGCTATCATTGTGGAGGCAAGTGCCTATCCGACGGAGGGAACACAAGTGGCATTGGACGGCATCTATGTACCCAGCACAAACGAGTGGGTCAGGAATCAGGTGGCAGAGTATGAGGCAAGCAACGGTGCAGAGGCGAACGAACTGTTCGGGAGGCCCGTCGTTATCCTCACCACGGTCGGTCGAAAATCAGGGAACTTACGTAAGACTCCACTGATGCGCATCGAGCATCTTGGGGCGTACGCGGTGGTGGCGTCACAGGGTGGCGCACCGACGAACCCCGCCTGGTACTGGAATGTCAAGGCCGATCCGCTTGTCGAATTGCGCGATCGGGATAATGTCGAACAGTACATTGCACGAGAGATGGCAGGCAACGAACGCGATCTGTGGTGGGACCGTGCGGTGACGGTATATCCGGAGTACAACGACTACCGCGCTGCGACAACACGGACGATACCGATACTTGTGTTGGAAAAGTGCTCGGAATGAACCAACTGAGAATGAAGCACCTTAGTCCGCCATTTCGCACGTACGTCGGTAGCAGCGCTCTCGCTTCGATCGACAATGAGCTAGGCCGTACGGGATGCCGTCGGGTGGTCGTCGTGTGCTCACCGTCTATGCGCAGTCACGCGGCGCTCGCGAAAGTCGAGGCAGCAATCGGCGCACGCATGGTCGGTCGATTCGACGGTGTACGGAAGCACAGTCCGACCGACGTGGTCGAAAGAGCATGTGCGGCACTGGCAGATGCGAAAGCAGACTCGGTCGTCGTAGTCGGTGGCGGATCTGCCATCGTGACAGCCCGGGCTGCAACTGTGCTGCTAGCCGAGGACCTCGGACTGCGTGAGTTGTGCACCAGCAAACGGCCTGACGGCACAATGGTCAGCCCGCGGTTGCGCGCACCGAAAATACCCCAGTGGGTGGTCCCGTCGACACCTACTACCGCCTTTGCCAAGGCGGGCAGCGCAATCCTGGATGTGAGCACAAACGAGCGGCTGACGCTGTTCGATCCCAAATCGCGTGCACAAGGAATCTTCGTAGATCCTGATGTCACGCTTACCGCTCCGGTTGCGTTGATCGATTCCTCTGTCTCCAACGCCCTATCGATGGCAATTGCCGGATTACTCTCCGGCGTCGATGATCCAATCGCATCATCTCAACTGGAGGGAGCAGTGCAAGCGATAGGCCATTGGTGGCCTCGGCTTCGATCCGACCCTGAAGATCCGGAGGCGCGGATGCGGTTGGTGTTGGCTGCGTTGTTGAGTGGGCAGGGGAGCGATCACACGCACGGCGGGATTGCCCAAGTGCTGGGCCACACTATTGGACCGCAATCGTCTGTGGCGAACGGGGAAATCGAGGCCATCGCACTTCCTGCAGCGATGCGATTCGCACCTTCCAACGCCGAATTTGGCTACCGCGCGATCGCCCGAGCTTTGGGTGCACCAACCGCCGGTGCCGGGAGCCAACGTCAGACTGCAACAGACGCTGTTCGGACGCTACTTGAGCCGGCAGGTCGGCGCAGGCTCAGAGACGTAGGAGTGGGCCAGAGCGATCTCTCCTCGATCGCCGACAGGCTCACCTATGACTGGTTCTTCACAAATTTGGCTCGAACCATCACACGCGACGAGGTCGACTCCCTCTTGATGGAAATTTGGTAGTTCTGCTCTCGACTTCGGACACGCCTCGAGCGCCAAGTATGTTCGCGGATGGCTGGCGCAAAAGTACAGCAACTGTGACCGCTCCTCAGGCACTCGGTTGCTGGCGATGAGAGTTTTTAGCTGAACTCTCGTTCGGCTGCGAAGTCCACTGTTGTGATTGGGACTCCCCGACACTCGTGGCCCTGAGTGATGACCGGTGACCGTTGTATCGACTATCCCCGTCGAGAGAAAAGCTGCCGAGTGTCCCAATGTCGATGACAGGTGCACCACTGATGCCGGAGACGGCGATTTGCGACGCGAGACAAGTGACGTGCGAGTGCAGCCGTGGCCGGGAGTCGACTCGCGTTATAGGTAGCGACTGGCTGCGGGATCAGCGATGGACAGCAATTGCTCTACATAGGCATTGGTCAATTCCGTGTATCGCTCCCTGTCCTCAGGAGTTAGGTCACTGAACAGCTCTTCAAGGTCGCGCAGACGCGATTGTGTGATGAGATTGGCAGTCTTCATTCCGTCAACTGTGAGGTGCAACCACATGCGGCGTCGGTCCGGTCCCGCTTCGCCGTAGATCAGACCCATTGTCCGAACTGTTCGTACAGCACGTGATACCACAGCCTGCGGGACATCGAGTCGGGTGGTGATATTGCCGACGGTGGTCGGTCCCATCTTCTCGACGTCCCGCAGTAGAAGGTACTCGAGTTCGTTCAGGTGTACCCCTGCTGATTCCAGGGCTGCATCGAAATGCGTCGAGCCGATAAGGCGTACGAGAGTGACTACGTTTTCCAGGCAGCGTTCTAAAGTGCTACGAGATTCGGGCTCAAGGTGGGGAATCTTTGCACCTGCGGAGGGTTCGCAGTCGTTCTCAGGGCGTATCCGGACGGTCGCGTACGGTGCGAGCCTTCGTCCAAACGTGTTCAGCAACTTTTCGAAGTCGTCAATATCGGCTTCCACCCACAGTTCGAGCGGCCGGCGCACCTGCTCGCGCCATGAGTCGCCCCATCGATTCATGGCATCGATTCCGCGGTCGGTAAGCGCGATCCGCACCTGTCGTCGATCGCCTGGAAACGATTCCCTGGTCTTGACCACTAGTCCGATCCGGACCATCGCCGCTATCTGCCTGCTTGCACGCGTCATGTCGACCTCAAGTGCGGCAGCGAGATCGCTGACCGTCGCTGGTCCCACGGTCAAGCTGTCGAGCAAGGCCAACGCCATACGACCGAGCGAGATGCGCGTCGCTGACTCGAATCTCCGGCGCGCCGCGTTCGAGTTGGCGGAGAAGGCAATGAGATCGACCAACTCGATCAATGCTTCGCCGAGAGTCGTGCTGCGTTGAGGTGGTCGATCCGTCACCATCAAGACGTTACCGATGCAAATACCCCTCGTACGCAATCCCCGACGTTGCGGACCAGGTCACAACCGACGGCCGGACGTTGCCATAGCAAAACGTGCTGCCGCAAGCGCGCATACGTCCGCCATGGCCGCGCGGGCGCGGGCGATGGTCGCAGTCTGCATGAAGAAACCGTGAGCAACCCCGGGGTATCGGATTATTGCCGTGGGTACCTGCGCATCCTGAAGTCGGCGTCCGTACTCTTCTACCCCGTCGCGGAGGGGGTCACCATGCGCGGAGACAACGATCGCGGGAGGCAGGCCCGTCAGGTCGCGGGCAATGGCAGGTGTCGCATACTCGTTGTCGGCGATGGGGTCGTCACCTAGGTATGTGTTTTTCATCCAATCGATGTCTTCCGCGAGCAGCAGTGGGCTATCGCCGAATTCCCGCATCGACGGCCGGTCGCGTCGCCTTTCCAGACCCGGATATATGAGCACTTGCTGTATGAGCTGCGGGCCTGACTCATTGCGCGCCCGCAACGCCGTTGCGGCGGCGAGTCCTCCGCCCGCACTGTCGCCACCTACACCGACGGCCAGCGGTGAAACTCCCCACTGGTCAGCGTTCCGAACCATCCATTGCGTGGCAGCGTAAGCCTCATCGTTGGCAATCGGGAAGCGATACTCCGGCGCCAATCGGTAGCCGACATTGACGACCACAGAACCGGTGCCATCCGCCAGTTCACGGGCAAGGCTGTCGAAGGAGTCGAGTGACCCCATCATCATTCCTCCTCCGTGAAACCACACAAGTGCAGATGCAGCACCGGATGAAGCGGAATGCGGCCTGTACACCCGCACCGGAATCGAACCGTGCGGGCCGTTGATGTCGACCGCGGTGACGGAACGCATGTCCGGGCCGGGCGGGCGAGCTATCGATTCCATCATCGACCGTGCCGCCTCGACGCCCATTCGATGCATGGGTGGCACGTTGTGGTTGCGCATGGCGTCGAGCAAGGCCTGGACGTCTGAGTCGTATGTGTACGACGCCGAGTTGCTTGATTGCGGTTGCACGTCCGTTGGACCTCCACTACTCGGATACAGCCCCTTCGGAGTGCACCCAAACTGTATGATGAAATAGTATCCAATTTTGAATCGGATGATTCGATGCTAGCAGGACTTCGGAAAGGGGACCCTGTGTCTACAACTATCGTTGACAGTCCGAAACCAAGTGCGCGTGAGAACGACTCCCTTCGTACGCTCCGCAGCGAGGTACGAGGATTCTTGCGGTCCGAGATTGCGGCGGGTGGGTTCATTCCGACCTGCGACAGCTGGATGTCAGGATTCGAGCCCGAGTTCAGCGCCAAGCTCGGAGACCGCGGATGGCTGGGCATCACGATTCCTGTTTCATACGGCGGCCACGGTGGAGGTCAGCTTGAGCGCGTTACGATCGCCGAGGAGCTGCTTGCCAACGGTGCTCCGGTCGCGGCTCATTGGATAGCCGATCGGCAGATGGCCCCGAGCCTGCTCAATTTCGGAACACCCGAACAAAAGGAAATGTACCTCCCGGGCATAGCGCTCGGGCGAACATTTTTCGCGATCGGGATGAGCGAACCGGAGGCAGGATCCGATTTGGCCGCCGTGCGTACACGCGCGATCAAGGACGGAAACGGCTGGCGTTTGACCGGAACGAAACTGTGGACTACCGGTGCCCACCTCGCACACGCCATGGTGGTGCTGGCCCGGACCGACGGCGACGTACACGATCGGCAGAAGGGTCTGTCTCAGTTCGTCGTGGATCTGCCGCACCCGAATGTCGAAATTCGACCAATACACAGCATCGACGGCCAGGCCCATTTCAACGAAGTTGTTTTTCACGATGCAGCACTCTCATCTTCGGCGCTGCTGGGCGAACGGGGCGCGGGATGGAGTCAGGTCATGAGCGAGCTCGCGTACGAGCGCTCCGGCCCGGAACGGTACCTGTCCACCATGCCTCTGCTGAGGGCATGGGGCGAGATACTTCGCATAAACGGTTCCACCGCCGAACAACGACAGACTTTGGGAACGCTGACCGCAAGGGCGTGGACCCTGCGTCAGATGTCGCACCAGGTTGCACACGAACTTGCCGCCGGGCGCAGGCCGGACAGCCTCGCGGCCATGGTCAAAGACCTCGGATCCACTTTCGAGGGGGACCTGGTCGAAGGGGTGCGCCGCTCGAGCCGCACCGAACCCAGGATCGGTGCCGACCCTTTTGCGGAGCTGCTGGCACAGAGCGTCCTGCATATGCCCGCCTTCACCCTACGGGGCGGTACGAACGAGATCTTGCGGTCCATCATCGGCCGCGGAATGGGATTGCGATGAACAGCCACAGAAGCGACATCCGTCTCGCTGTAGAACAAATTGTTGCAGCGTCTGACCCATCCGCGGGTGCTCCGATCACATCGTGGGACTCCCAAGCCTGGTCGAATCTTCGGGAGTCAGGATTCGCGGACCTCGGAGTGCCAGAAGATCAGGGTGGGGCGGGTGGTGAAGTAGCCGACGTCGTCGACGTGGTGTCGACGGTTGTACGGCGGGGAGTGTGCACACCCTTGATCGAACACATGCTCGCAGGCTGGCTAGCCAGTGAAACCGGAGCCGAGAGGCTCGCGGGTACGGGAACCATTGCGCTCGGTACGTCCCTCGCCGTCGAGCGATCCGACGGCGAGGTCCGCTTGTCGGGCAGACTCGATGCCGTCCCCTGGGCCTCCGCAGCCGACTGGCTGACTATTATTTTGCCGCCAACCTCCAGTTCGCTGGTCGAGGTGGCGACGGTGAACCTTCGCGACGATGCGGTTGACGTCCAAGACGGATCGGACATCGTAGGTGCCCCCCTCTGTGATGTCGTGCTGGCCAATGCCCTCTCACAGAACGTCGGCCACAACGAGACCTCGATCGACCACGTCCGCCAGCGCGGCGCACTTCTGTACGCGGCGGCGATGACGGCCGCCGCACGAGCGGTCGTCGATGCAACGGTCCTGCATACCTCCGACCGCAGCCAGTTCGGGCGACCGCTATCTAAATTTCAAGCCGTTCAGCAACGCATCGCCCAGCTCGCGATGACGGCGGTGGCAATGGAACGTGCGGTGGAGGCGGCGACCGACGCGGTTGCCGCCGGTCTTCCCGACGCTGAAGTGTCCGTTGCCTCAGCAAAAGTGATCGTGTCGGGGGCGGTCGCCGCTATTGCAGCGGGCGGTCACCAGCTTCACGGTGCCATCGGATTCACCAGCGAACATTCACTCGGCAGACACACGGGGTCCATGCAGAGCTGGCGAAACAGGTGGGGCAGCGACGACGAATGGGCCCGAACGTTGGCGTCGATCGTGCTCGACGATGACGTTGATGTCTGGGACGTCGTGTCTGACGGTACCGGTCACGTCTCAAGCGTGCCCCGTTGACGACGTCGATGGTTGCCACGTCTGAAGGCTCCGATGACGGGACCGACGACCGAATTTGGATCCACGGCTGCGCTGCATGGCCGAAGACCCATTCGGGTGGTGCGTTGTTCCGGACCCGAGTCCTCGACCTGAGCAGAGTTCTGGCCGGTCCGTGCACCTCTCAGATGCTTTCGGACCACGGTGCCGACGTTCTGGAGGTCGAAGGACCCGACTTGGAGAGACCCAGGGGTGGGCCACGGTTCAATGTCCACGGTGTCAGTGCATTGTGCCGCGAGCTTGTCGAGACCGAAACTGCCGCAGACTTTGGCACCTATCGAGTTCAGCCGCTCGGCGATACGAACCCGTCGCACCAGGTCCTCATATACAGAAACTCGTTGTCGGCAATGGGCTTCTCCGTCACGGACAACGCTCGGATGAACAAATCCAGCGGTATCGACTGATCCCGTGCGACGCTGAGAGATGACAATAGTGTATCCATTGTTGAAGAAAGTTGTCGTTAGACGCAGTGACCACTCGACGAGTATCAGGAGGTGTCCGATGCCAAGGAAGTCGACAGCGGTGACTGACACCAAGCAACCCGCACCCACAACAGCCTCCGATCGAGCTGCATCGCGTGTCGTGGACGAGATACAGCGCATGATTATCAGTGGCGAGCTGCTACCAGGTCAGCAGGTGCGGCAGGAATTGATGGCCGAACGACTCGGAGTAAGCCGACTACCGGTCCGCGAGGGCCTTCGCCAACTCACCGCCGACGGATTGGTCCGGCACGAGCACAACGTCGGATATGCCGTATCACGGCTCGAACAGTTCGAGTTCGACCAGATCTATCTCATGCGCGCGGCACTGGAGAATGAAGTCCTCAAAGTTCTCCCACCGCTCGACGACAAGGCTCTCGCCGAAGTGCGCGAACGTGCGGACGAGGTGGCCGCAGCATCGAAGCGGGTGGATATACTGTCCATGCGACTGTCCAACCAAGCTTTCCATTTCGCTATGTTCGACCGATCACCGATGAAGCTGGTTGTCCACGAACTGCGACGGCTGTGGACTCTGGCCATGCCGTACCACGCAGTACACCTGTACGACCCCGAAGCTCGTGTCCGAATTCTTGCGGAGCACGAGGCGATGATCGACGCCCTATGTGAGCACGACAACGAGCAACTGGTGACACTGATGGTCGAGCATCGCAAAGGAGGGGAGTCCGGCACCAGCGTGATGCTTCGCGCTGGCGGCGTCCACCTCGCAACCTGACCTGGAGCGACGTCGGCGAAAGCGGTATCCAGCGGACGCTACCTCGGCTATCCTCGGTTTGGATCCAATTATGCAGCCACTTTAGAATATGAATGCGGAGACCCCATGACAGATTCCTTCGACGTGCCGATCACCAGACGGTTCGAGCGCGAGCCCATTCAACTCGATCGCGGGCAGCTGCTGGCGAACCTCGGCGAAGCGGACCCGGCGATCATGGTGCTGTGCGCCGTTCACGCCACCGGTGACTCCAGCCTGTTGGATCGATTCGGCGGGGCAATTCACCGGTCCATTCCGTCGGGCCCTGCCGCCACACTGCCCGTGGTGACAATGGACGACCACCTTCGATCAGAGCTGAAGGAGGTGCTGGCCGATGCCTTGTGCACGAAGCCGGTGACTCCACACCTCGTGGTGGACGACCAACAGGCGTTTTTGGCCATGGCGTCTCTCGCCGTGGGTGAACCCGTCGCAGGGGAATTCGCCTCACTTCTGTTGGAGCAGAGCGGTTTTGTCCCCACTCAGCCAGTCGTGCCTCGTACCCGGCGGCCGTCTCCCGCCCACCGGATTGCCGTATTGGGTGCTGGAATGGCTGGTATCGCAGCCGGCGTCTACGCCGATCAGAACGGTTTCGATTACGAGATCTTCGAGCGCAGCAACGACATCGGCGGCACATGGCGGACCAATACCTACCCTGGTGTCGCCGTGGACACCCCTAGCCTGTACTACTCGTATTCATTCGATCTGAACGCGCAATGGAGCCGGTATTTCCCGATCGGAACCGAATACCAGGAGTACCTACGGCGCGTTGTCGACGCATTCGATATCAAGTCGCACATTCGATTCGAAACTGAAGTCACGGGCCTGCAGTGGATCGAGGTGGATCAGGAATGGGAGGTTACCAGCACCGACTCTGGAGGTACGCAAATCAAGTCCAGATTCTCCGCCGTGATCACGGCATTCGGGTATCTCAATCGTCCGAAATTTGCGGACGTTCCCGGCCGAGAATCGTTCGGCGGTACCACCGTTCATACGGCCGACTGGCCCGAGGATCTCGATGTCACGGGCAAGCGAGTCGCGGTGATCGGAGCCGGAGCGACGTCCGTCCAGGTCGTCGGAGCTATCGGCGGCCAGGTCCAGGAAATGAGTTTCTTTCAGCGACAACCACATTGGGTAATGCCGAAGAATGCAGGTTCGCCGGACGTACCAGAAGGGGAGCGCTGGTTGCTCGCTCACTTACCCTTCTACAATCAGTGGTTCCGCCTCAAGACGTACTGGGGTGCCAGTGACAACATGTACGACGTAGTCCGCGCGGAGCCGGAGTGGATGAAGGATCACCTGTCCATCTCCCCAGCAAACGACGCGGTCATGCAGTACTGCCTGAACCACATTGCGAAATCATTTGCTGATCGACCCGATCTCGTGAAAGCAATGACGCCGGACTATGCCCCGGCGGGCAAGCGTTTGGTACGAGATCCCGGCAACTTCTATTCGACATTGAAGAAGCCGAATGTCGAAGTGGTGACCGAGCGCATTGAGCGCATCGTCCCGGAGGGTATCGTCACCGCCGATGGGCGCACGCACGAGCTCGACGTGATCGTTCACGCTACCGGTTTCACGCTCGACTATTTGGCACCTATCGATATCGTCGGGCGCGAGGGACGGACGTTGAACGAAGTGTGGAAGGGCGATGACCCGTTTGCCTACCTGGGCGGTACGGTCCCCGGGTTCCCGAATCTGTTCGTCACCTCCGGTCCCAACACCAGTCCCGGCCACGGAGGCGGACACAACTTCACAGTGGAGGCGGTGCTGCACTACATTTTCGAGTGCTTGCAGTTGATGGTGGAGAACGATGCTTCGGCTATCGAGGTGACCACCGAAGCCACCGAAGCCTACAACCAGCGCGTTACCGATCAGCTGGAAAATTCGGTATGGACGACCCAGACCGGCGCGAACACGTACTACCGCAACAAGGCAGGTCGGGTTACGTTGCCGAGCCCGTGGAGGATGGTGGACTTCTGGACCATGCTGCGGGCACCCGACGCCGCTTCGTTCACCGTGAGGTGATGTGAACGCACACGCTGCGCCGAAAGTGGGAAGGGGTCCCCTGGGGCTCCTTCCCACTTTCGGGTTCCCTACCTAGGGATCATCAGTACTCGACCGCACGGTGCGCAATGCGCCACACACCGTCCACGCGCCGATATCGATCGCGGTACCGACCGGCGGAGAGCACGATGGGGAATGCCTCGTCTGCTGCTGAACGGATCAGCATCCACTCGCTCTGCCCACTCGCCGTCTCGTTCGATTCGACGGTGACGAGGCAATTGGTGACGATGTGACGAGTGCCGGCTGCGGGCCCGGCAAACCCGGCGTCGCGTGCACCCTGCAGGTAACGAGCAATCGCGGATGTGCCCTGGTGGAGTTCTCCCCCCATGTCGAACACTGCGTCGTCGACGAACAACGCGACTACCTCGTCCACGCTGGCGGCATCATCTGCCGCGGCAGCGAATTCCATCATTAGCTTTGTCAATGCGTGCTCGTCGCAAACAGTGCCGCAATCATGCGAAGTGATCACGATGTGACTCCAGCCCGTTCGGCCGCAACTTCGCGTACAGCCTCTGCGATCGGTGTGAAGGGATGAAGCTCGGTGGGTAGCGCCTGGTCATGCATTGCGTTGTGGTTGATCGACACAGCCAGGCCGGTGTCTAGCTCGGCCCATCCGAGCGCGCCGCCCGCCCCAGGATGGTGCACAACGTTCGGGTTGTCACCCAGCACCGGATACCCCGCCGGTTGAGGGCCACCGAGCCAAAACCCGTGTGCGCTGACCTGAGCCGGCTTGCCCATGTACAGGTCCGTGTCTTCGACGTGGTCGCGGGTCTCCGTGAACGCCCGGACACGGTCCTCCGACAACAAACGAACTCCGTCCAACTCGCCGAGGCCGGCGAGGAGGGCGAAGAATCTTGCTATTCCTTCAGCCGTGGCGATGACACCGGCACCGGGGTTGACAGTGCGGCGCGACAGTTCGGTGTTGTATACCCTCGAGCCCGGAAAGACCGCTTCGGGCATTCCGAGAAGATACTGCTCTCCGACCCCTTCTGGTACGTCGCCACCGTTCAGTACGGCGACTCGGTCGTCGAGTGCCGCTGGCACTCCGAGATGGACACCATCGATCCGCATTGGCGTGAAGATTTCTTGTTGCAGAAACTGCGCGAAATCGCGCCCGCCGCCATCAGTCCGCAGGACGATTTCCGCAACGACCCAGCCCCACACCAATGCGTGGTAGCAATTGGTGGTGCCGGGCTCGAAAGCGGGCTTTGCATTTTCGATCCGATCGATCATCCATGACCAATCGGCTTGTTTGGCCGGGGTGACACCGTCGGGCATCCAAGGAATACCGCCGCGGTGACTGAGAAGCTGACGGACGGTCATCGTCTCTTTGCCCTGTTTTCCGAACTCCGGCCAGTACTGAGCGACGGGCGCATTGTAGTCGATCAGGCCCTTCTCCGCTTGCAAATGCAGAGCGACGGAGGTGATGGCCTTGGTGACGGAGAAAACGGGGAAGAGAGTGTCGATCGTTGTCGCTGTTCCGGCGGCGGCGTTGCCGGCGGCGGCGTTGACAATTAGCTCACCGTTGAGGTAGGCCGCGACTTGGATCCCTGTTTCCCCGCGTCGACGAGATTCCTCCAGGGCCGCGGTGATCCTCGGGTCGGTTGCTGGAACAGCGTTGCTTCTCTGGTCGTATTCGGTGCTCATGCGGAAATCTCGACTCCCATCAGTGTCAGTTGCTCTCGTGGGTCTTGCGGATTCGTGAGTTCAGTGAGGTGGTGACCTCGGGCAGCTGCCATGGCGGAACACACTGCGTCGTCTGAGAAGATCCAGAAGTCACCACGTGCGATCGCCTCCACCATGTGCTCGGCGGCGGCGACGGCATCCAAACCGGCAGCAACATTTGCCGATTGCATGACATCGAAGACCGCGTTGGCGACTGCATTCGATGTAGGTGCTTGTGTGCGTGCGGCGTTGAAGATGGAACTCTTGATCGAATAGGGAAGTACCGCGGAGACCTGGATCGGTGCCTCGACCAAAGCGATCTCCTGATGCAGACATTCGGTGAGCGAGAGGACGGCGTGTTTGCTCACGGTGTACGGAGCCTGTACGGGGGTGACGGAGAATGCGGCCACTGAGGACAGGTTCGCAATCACGGAGGGCTTTCCTGCTGCGATCATTCTCGGCACGAATGCGCGGATGCCGTGAAAGACGCCATCGACGTTGACCGACATGACTTTTCGCCACCGCACGGGATCGACCTCCCAGAGCAGGCCGGCGTTCTCGAGACCTGCGTTGTTGATCAGAAGTTCCACGCTGCCGAATCGGCTGTAGATTTCCGCAGCGAGAGCGTCGACGCCGGCTGCATCGGTGACGTCGACCGTGTGCGCCGTTGCGGAGCCTCCTGCGCCTACGATGTCGTCGGCGACGCGTTCGGCGGCCGCGGTATCGATATCGGCGACGACGACGTGCATTCCGAGGGTCGCCAGGTGACGGGCCAGCCCTTCGCCGATTCCGGCTCCAGCACCGGTGATGACGGCAGTGCCTGAGGCAAAGCGCGTTCGCGCAGCCGCTGTGACTGTAGTTGTGGGTTCCATGCATTGAGTCTAACTATTGGATCCAGGAAATTATGCAAAATGTTGACAACACGGTCATCGTTCAAGTCCACTGACGGGGAAACGGGATCCGCTCGGTGATCCCAAACGAGAGCAGGAGGAGTCAAGTGTTCGACTTACAAGGTCATATCGCACTGGTCACGGGTGCAGGACAGAGCGTGGGAGCGGGAATAGCCACAGTCCTCGCGCGTCAAGGCGCGTCGGTGATCGTCAACGACCTACACCCCGACAGGGCCGAGAGGGTTGCAGCAGCTATCGCTGCGGAAGGGCACACCGCCGTTGCGTCGGCGTGGGACGTCACCGACTACCAGTCGACCGTCGATCACGTCCGGTCCGCCGAAGCCGAACTGGGCGGGCACGTCGACATCCTCGTCAACAACGCGGGTGTTGCCGAAGGCAAATGGAACCTCCCGTTTCGCGAACTCACCCCTGAATTGTGGCGGTTGCCAATCGATCTCAACATCTACGGATCGTTGAACTGCACGAAAGCAGTCATCGACGGTATGTGCGACAACGGGTGGGGTCGCGTGGTTCAGATTTCGTCAGGTTCGGCCAGAACCGGACAGAACATCAACGTTTCGATGTACGCGACGGGCAAGAGCGGGATCGAGGGGTTCGTCCGTCATCTGGCGGCAGAATGCGGCCAGTACGGTGTCACCGCGAACGTGCTCGCGCTCGGCCAGCAGAGCAACTTGGCCGATGTCATGCCTGCCGACATGATCGAGCGGATAGTCGCCACCATTCCCATCGGTCGTCTGGGCGATGCGGAGGAAGTTGGTGCGGCATGCGTCTATCTCGCATCTCATGAATCCGGTGGTTTGACTGGGCAGACCATCGATTTCAACGGCGGGACCCACACCCGATGAGCGCGTCGCCCGACGACAGCCGGTCACCCGCACTTCGGGCACCTGAAATCGCATTGACGGCACTTCGAGTGTTCGATCTCGCCAGGTCCGTGGCGTTCTATGTCGACGGGTGTGGACTGTTCCGCGTGCACGATATTTCCACGGACACGTTCGATGCCATCATCGTCGGTCAGCGCAATGGTGCAGGCGGCGGCGTCGAACTGATTCGTGAACGTGATCCCGCCGCCGCGATCGAACCTGGCTCCGGATTCGCGAAACTCGTGATGTCGGTCGACGATGTGGAGGGCACGACCACAGCATCCGTCGAATGCGGCGGCACAGTGGTGATGGCTCCCCGTGCCCTCGAACACCTCGGCGGTTTGGTGCTATCGACGGTCCGAGATCCCGACGGGTACATCGTCGAATTCGTACAGCGAGCTTCGTCCTAGCGTAGATCGACTCGAATGAGCGTAAACGTTTGCAGCACAACATGATCAGGTCGCGCCGCCCATCTGATAACAGGTGGGCGGCGCGACTTGATCACACCGGAGTCGTGGCCTGCGACCAGCGCTCGGCGGCATCTCGTCCGCTGTCGAGCCTGGACGGACCAGGACGATTGCGTGGGTCGGCGAGCGGGGTGTCCGAGAACAACATCGAGGACCGATTGGCTACGAAAGATCCGCTCTCGGAAGTCACCGTCTGAAAGAAGTCGACCGACTCGAGGTGCGGGTCGGAAAGTACGTCGTTCAGGTCGAGCACCGGAGCTGCGGGAACATCGATGCGGGAGAACAAATCGAGCCATTGCTCGGTGGTTCTTTCGGTCAATATGGCTTCGAGGATTGCGTAGAGCGAATCGATATTGCGGTTGCGCGCCTCGACGCTGCTGAAGCGTGGATCGGCAAGGACTTCGCTGCGTCCGACTGCTTCGAGGAAGCGCTCCCAATGACCTTGGTGGTACACCACCACCGCCACCGACGAGTCCGCAGTGCGGTAGGGCTTGCGGAATCGCGACTGCATTCGTGCATACCCTGGAGGTCCTGTCGGCGGGTCGAAAACCTGCCCGCCCCACTGCTCCATCAAGGTGAATCCGACCAGTGTCTCGTACATCGGGATCTCCACGGCTTGACCGCGACCCGTTCTCTCACGTGCGAACAGTGCGGCCAAGATAGCCTGTGCCGCAGTCATTCCAGCGACCTTGTCTGCGATTGACGTCGCCATGTACTGCGGTTGACCGGCGTAGTCGCTCTGCAGCGCGGCAAGACCGCTGGCGGCCTGGATGCAGTCGTCGTAGGCCGGCCGGCCGGCGTACAGACCGTTGGTCCCGTAGCCTGTGATCGACGCGTGAATGAGCCGAGGGTTGCGTTCGAGGGTCGTCACTGCGTCGATTCCGAGTTTCCGCGCTGCGGCCGGACGCATGTTATGTACAAGGCAGTCAGCGCTGTCGACCAGTTCGATCACCTTTGCGTGCTCGGGACCAGCCATGTCGATCTCGATGCTGGCCTTGTCACGATTGCACGCGGCATACACACTACCCATGCCCTCGCGAATCGTTCCGAGTCGACGGGTGATGTCGCCGGATGGCGCTTCGACCTTGATGACGTCTGCACCGAGATCTGACAGTGATTGTGTGCAGTACGGCCCCGAAAACGTAGTCGTGAAGTCCAGGACACGTATTCCGGTGAGTGGCCCTGCCGCTGTCATGGGGTGACCTGCTCGACGACCGGCTTGCTGGGTTTGTTGTTCCATCCCGCTCCTCCCTTGCGGCCGAGTGACCACATCTGGACGCCACGTTCGATCTCGAGCGCGGATGCGAGTGAGACTCCAGGCGGCCCCAACTCCAGTCGGACGCTGTTCTTGATTGCTCGTGCGAGATCCGGGTCTGCGGCAGCATGGAGGGTGAGTTTTGCTATCTCGCTGGACATCTCGTCGGCCTCGACGCATACGTAGGCAAGTCCGCGTCGGACAGCCTCGGTTCCCGACATCGCTCTGCCAAGCCCCGCCATTGCCATGGTCCCTGCTGGACCGAGGGCCCGTCCGACCAGGGTGAGGTGGCCACCGCCAGGATGGATCCTGCGTGCGAGAAACCCGCTGTCCAAGACGGCGTCGGGGGTGACCAGCATGACGTCGGCAGCGAGGGCGAGATTGAGTCCGGCTCCTACCGCGCCTCCGACGACCGACGAGATCGTCGGGGGGGTCAGTTGACCGATTCGGACGAAGCTGCGATAGATGGCCGAGGTTCGTCGAACCGAATCGTCGGACGCTGCGTCCGTCGAGGATGCCGCGAGGTCTCGAGTATCGGCTCCACTGCAGAAGTAGAGGCCTTCGGCCCGAACGATCACAGCCCCGATCGATGTGTCGCGGTCGATGTCGGCGCAGATGCTTTCGATCGCTGCTGCCATGTCGAGGGTTATGGCGTTCTTCCGCGTCGGGTTGTCGAGGGTGATGTATGCGACGCCGTTGTCGCTGGTGAAGTTCACGGTTGCTTCGGGCACGAGTTGAGGGTCCTTCGTTCAGGCGAGCTACTTGTGTATGCGTCCGACCACAGGAAGTCGGTCGGAACCTGGCATTGGATCCAATACTAGAGTACAAAATTGGATTGCGGCCACTGGTTGCGACAAGAAGCTGCACCACACCGGAAGAGGAGTGCCATGAAGCGGTCGATACCCGAGGTGAATCCAACCGATCTTCCGCAGATGGTGGGTGCCGTTTATGGACCGTCCGATTGGATGGCGATCGATCAGGGCCGCGTTGATAGGTTTGCAGAGGCGACAGGGGATCGGCAGTGGATCCACATCGACCCCCAACGTGCCCGGCGCGGCGCACTGGGCGGAACTATCGCACACGGCAACCTGACCCTCGCCCTGATCACGCCTATGTTCGACTCACTCGTGATCGTCACCCCGTGCGAACAGGTAATAAATTACGGATACGACAAGATCCGCTTCCTGACACCCGTACGGGTCGGATCTTCCATCCGACTATCTGCCGAGCTTCTCAACGTCGAAGAAAGACCATCGGCATTGCTGTGTTCCTGGAAGTTCTCCGTTCACGTCGACTACGGATCGAAACCGGCGCTGGTAGCGCGCAAGCTGCAGCTGTTCGTGCCCGAGACATGAACATCTAGTTTTGTGAATCACTTCACACAATCGAGATCCACCTATACGCTTCTATATCGGATCCAATTCTGTATGCGCCACGTTGAGTGAAAGGTTCATGTGACACCAACTGACACGTCCGCGCCAGGAAGCGACCCGCTGGGGTTCGCCGCGCCTGTGCGCGGAACCATAGATGGCGTCCGCGCCTCGACTGCAGGGAGCCCCACTCGCCCGCAATCTCGCCACTAGGACGCCTTTCTCGACAAAAAGTGCCTACAACATGATCTTTCCGCTGAGCGTTGGCTGCTGCGGTAGCCACCCAGCCACTGTCGACCCGACGCCAAAACGGCGTCAACAGCTCGCCTCACGGCTCCACCCGAACCAAATTAGTTGACATTATGGATGAATTGAATAGTGTGAACCACATCACTAAAGCAAGCTGGCGTGATCACGGATCGATTCCCACATCTCCGTAGCCACCCTGAACTCCTCCGGCAACCCCAGCCGCCCACCCCGACCCCGTCAGAAAGAGCGCATTCATGACCAACGCAGTCACTAACGCATTCGCTGGAGTCCCCACCACCACCGCGCGCGAGATTGCCCGCGGGTTCTCCTGGCCGGAATGTCCGAGATGGCACGATGGAACCTTCTGGTTTTCGGACATGTACACCGGCACGCTCAAAACGATCGATTCCGCAGGACAGGTCGCCGTTGTCGTAGACGCGAACGCCCGATCGGCAAGTTCGCAGGTACCCATCGTGCTCGGTGGCTTCGGCTGGCTGCCCGATGGCCGATTGATTGTCACCTCCATGCACGAAAAGCTCGTCCTCGTGCACGACGGATCAGCACCTGACGCGCTCACCGAATACGCCGATGTCGCGGCGCACGCACCGGGGCCGATCAACGACATGGTGGTCGATTCCACCGGGCGGGCGTATGTGACGCAGCTCGGCTTCGATCTATATCACGGAGCCGACCCAGCGCCATCACCAATCGTCGTCGTCGACCCCGATGGCGCTGTGTCCGTCGCCGACAAGGTCGGGCCGCTCATGGGTGCCAACGGAATCGCTCTGTCAGCAGACGAGAAGTCCGCGTACACAGCCGAAGCCTTCCTCGACAAGATCCTGGTCATGAACCGCAGCGAGGACGGGACACTGTCCGATCACAAGGTGTTTGCAGTGACACCGTCCCTTCCCGACGGCATTGCCCTCGATGATGACGGGGGAGTGTGGGCCGCGATGCCGGGCAGCGGCTACGTCGCCCGGTTCGGACCCGACGGAGCGATGACCGACGCCGTCTTCGTTCCGTTGGAATCAGGAACAGGATCGGCATGCATGCTCGGTGGACCGGACCGAAAGACGCTCTACATCACCGTAGGCGTCGAGGTCTTCGACTTCGAGAAGTCCGCCCGAGAGGCTCGAGCATCGATATGGATTGCAGATGTCTCGCACTCGGGCGGCAACTCGAGACCCTGACAGCGAGCACGCCCTCAATCCCACCTCCGAAACCTGAAGGACCTTCTCATGACAGAACTACGTTTCGACGACAGAGTCGTCGTCATCACCGGCGCCGGCCGCGGTATCGGCCGCGCTCATGCCCGACTTCTCGCCCAACGCGGTGCCGCGGTCATCGTCGGTGATCTGGGCGCACGAACGGACGGCTCCGGCGTCGAAGCCGAGAATCCGGCTGACGCAGTAGTCGCCGAGATCAAAGAAGCCGGCGGACGTGCCGTGGCATGTACCGCCGACGTCTCAACCGACAGCGGTGCCGTTGCTCTTGTCGAAGCGGCGATCTCGAACTTCGGACGTCTGGACGGACTCGTGAACAACGCCGGGATCATCCGCACGGCGGCATTCACGGACGTTCCGGACGAGGAATACCAACGTCACCTCGATGTGCACTACTTCGGCGCGCTACGCCTGTGCCGCGCAGCCTGGCCCCACTTGCAGGCATCGGGATCCGGACGCATCGTCAACACCATCTCGCAAGCGATGCTCGGCAACGCCATGATGACGCACTACGGAAGCTCCAAAGGCGCAGTGTTCGGTCTCACTCGCAACCTCGCTGTCGAAGGACTCGAACACGGCATTCTGGTCAACGCTCTCGCCCCGGGTGCCGGCACTCGCATGGCAGAAGCCGGAGCGGATGGCCTGAGCGACGAGATTCTCCATTACATGCGCACCTCACTGACCCCAGAACACGTTGCCCCCGTGGCGGCCTACCTCTTGCATCCGAGCAACACCGTCACCGGCGAAGTGTTCAACGTCGCCGGTGGCGCGGTGAACCGGCTGGCCATTCTCAACACAACCGGCATTACCGACCCGAACCTCACCATCGAATCCGTCTCCGACCGATTCGACGAGATCATGGCCATCACATCCGAGGCCATCCCCCAGGTGATTCCCCCGGCACCTACTCCCGTCTCCTGACCACCGATCCCCTGACGATCACTACCACCGGAGAACCATGACTACCATCGACGAGCACCTTGCAGACACCGCGTACCCGTTCCCCGCGGTCGAGCCCAGCGAAGCAGCGCGGCGCTACGCGGCCATCTGCGCGGACCGCCCCATGACCAAGATGACAATGCCGGTCGGCGGCGAAGCGTGGATCATCCACCGCAACTCCACCGCCCGGGCAATGCTCGGCGATCCACGTTTCGTGCGAGAGCCGTTCCGTAACGGCGAGCGGACGGTGCCGTACTTCATGGAGTTTCCCGAGTTTCTCAAGTCGACCATCCAATTCGAGGATCCACCACACCACACCAAGCTACGCAGACTGGTTCAGAAGTCGATCTCACCGAGACGTGTACGCGGAATGCGCGATTCGGCAGTGTCATTCGCCAACGAATTGATCGACAGAATGGTCGCCAAAGGGTCACCATCGAACTTGGTCGAAGACTATTCGATTGCCTTGCCGATTCAGATGCTGGCCAATTTACTCGGAGTGCCTCCCGAGGATAGGCCGAAGTTCGAGTCGTGGAGCGCGTCGACGCTGTCTGTAGCGAACATGCCACCCGAGCAGATCGCGGCGAACATGAGCGAACTCGTGCAGTACATGACCGACCTCATCGAAGAGCGGCGTCGCGAGCCGCGCGAAGACCTGATCAGCGACCTCGCTAACGCGCGGGACAAGGACGACACCCTCACCGACGCGGAAATCCTTCCCATCGCGCTGATTCTCATACTCGGTGGTTTCGACAACACCGCAAACTTCATCGGACAGGGAGTGTTCTCACTGTTCAACAATAGAGATCAACTGGCTGTCTTGCTCGAAGATGTGGACGCTGTCGCACCGACCGCGGTCGAGGAAATTCTGCGTCACGCGGCATGGGAGATAGGTAATCCGGTCGTCGGAGCAGGTGCACTCGTACCCTTCGTCGCTACGGAAGACGTGGACCTCGAAGGTCAGCTCGTAGCGAAGGGGGAAGCAGTCTTGGCCGACCCTAACGGGGCCAACCACGATGGGATCGCCATCGCCGAACCTGCGCGATTCGATGTTCGGCGCACCGACAACCCACATCTGACGCTGAGTTTCGGACTACACCACTGTCTCGGTGCCCCCCTGGCGAGAATGGAACTTCAAGTGGCGATAGCCGAACTCTTCCGACGGCTCCCGGGGCTCCATCAGGACGGACCCGTCGTCATCAACTACGACAACCTCACCCAACCCATCACATCATTGCCGGTTGCTTGGTAGGAGAGCAGAAATGCCGAAAGTGTTCTACATGCAGCCCGACGGTGTCGAGAAAGTCGTCGAAGGAGACGCCGGCGAATCGGTCATGACGACCGCCGTGAAGAACGGGGTGAGCGGAATCGTCGGGCAGTGCGGAGGCGTGTTGTCCTGCGCCACCTGCCACGTATTCCTCGCAGAGGACGAGCTCGATGACTTCCAAGCACCGAACGAAGACGAGGATGACATGCTCGACTGCGCGGCGGCGGACCGCGAAGGCAACTCCCGCCTGTCGTGTCAGCTGCTTCTACGAGAAGGATCGGACATACACGTGACAATCCCCTCGAGCCAGCTATGACCAAGTCAGAACTCGACTCCACGAGAACTGAGAACCTCCCATCTGCACCGCGAACGGTTGTTGTCGTCGGTGCTTCGCATGCCGCCGTCCAGTTCGCCGAGTCTCTACGATCGGCCGGCTTCGACGGAACTGTGCGATTGATCGGCGAAGAGCCCCATCACCCGTACTACCGTCCGTCATTGTCGAAGGCGTACCTGAAAGGCGAGGTGGCCGCGGAGTCGTTGGGACTGCGCGGACCACATTGGTACGCAGACAATTCGATCGACCTTACGCTCGGCGAGCGAGTTCTACGGATCGAGCAAGCGGGGAACGGGACCGGTCGCGTCCACACCACCAAAGTTGGCTCGGATACATACGAAGCGTCGACATATCCGTACGATCGGCTGGTCCTGGCGACAGGTGCCCGCCCACGCAAGCTGCACATCGCCGGTGCCGACGCTGAGGGCGTGATCGAACTTCGCTCAGTCGACGATGCCCTCGGCCTTCGCCAACGGGTGAACCTGGGCCCGGTCGTAGTGATCGGCGGTGGATTTATCGGACTCGAGGCCGCTGCGACCATACGCGGACTGGGAGGCACAGTCACGGTACTGGAAGCGGGACCGCGTCTGATGGGCCGCGCGATAGGTGACGCTACCGCCTCATTCTTGCTGGCGGCGCACCAGGGGATGGGTGTGGACGTTCGCCTGTCCACCGCACCCGAAGCAATCCTCACAGATGACGGCGGCTCGGTCACGGGCGTACAGGTTGCACAAGATACCTTCATTCCGGCCGCGACCGTACTCGTCGGCATCGGCGTCGAGCCGAACATCTCTCTCGCGGAGCAACTCGGATTGTCGTGTGCAGGCGGAATAGTCGTCGATCATCGCGGGGTGTCCTCGCAGAGAAACGTCTTGGCCATCGGCGACTGCACGATTCAACCCCATCCTGGGCCAGCACCCGACAAGTCCCGACCTGTTCGTCTGGAATCAGTCGACAATGCCGCAGAGCAAGCCGCGTCAGCGGCGCGAGTCATTGTGGGCCAACCAGATTCAGTCCGCAACATACCGTGGTTCTGGTCCGATCAGGGTGACTGGAAGCTGCAAATCGCAGGACTGACAGGCTCTGACGATACGGTCGTGATCCGCTCCGAACCGAACCGTCCCCGACGTCTGGTCGTCGGGTTCTTCGCGAACGGACGGCTCAGCGCAACCGAATGCGTGAACTCACCAGCCGACTTCCTCGCTCTACGAGGTGCACTGAACAACGGGACACTCGTGACAGCCGAGGCGTTCGCAGATACCTCCGTACCTCTCAAGCAACTTCTGAGGTCTCCGGCACCCAAGGCACACACACCCGCTTAGCACACACGGTGACCGATTCTCGGCAATGCACAATCCCAACTCCCACGTGTGGTGAGGTTGCCGGTCAGGCCAGGCCGGGCTTGACCGGCTGGTAGAACCACCTTCGGACAAGATCTTCTTCCGCTGAGGACCCGTTGGCGCGATGAGCGCTTAACCCGTCGTCGATGGTGATCACGATCATGAACGGCCCGTTCACTACACGCGATTTGCCACGCAAATACTTACCATCCGCTCGCGGTCGACGACCTTGATCCGCTCGCGACCACGAGCGGCACCGAGCCGACGTTCGTACGCATCCAGTCGATACCACCCCTCGCGGGAAGTCACGTCGACTACATTCTCACGCACGAATTTCAGGAACGCGTCGTCCAGGTGTTCGGCCACGTCGGTCGACTCTTCCACGTCGGCAAGGAGGTTGGTAACAGTTTCGTTCGCGTCGCTCTTGGTATGCCCGATCAGACCAACCGGTCCACGCTTGATCCACCCGGTGACATACACCTTGTCGACGATCACTCCGTGTCGGTCGATCACACGCCCGCCGACGTTCGGAACCACCGCGCGAATCGGATCGAACGGCAGATCCCGGAGTTCTCGCGACCGGTACCCAACCGCCCGATACACGGACTCAATCGGCCAGTCGGTAAACCGGCCGGTACCTGTCGCTCCGCCCAGTCCATCGAGCGTGGTTCGCTCGGTACGTAAACCGATCACACGTCCATCGCGACCGAGCACCTCGACCGGGTCCTCGAAGAAGTGCAGGAAGATGGTGCGTGCCACGTCAACAGACTGACGTTCGGACCACGTCCGAAGAGTGGACACCACAAGCTGGAGCTGTTTCGACTGCTCAAGCGCTGCGATCGAATGAGTGTCCAGAACCATGTCTGCCGGATCGACTACGACCTGAAAATTGTTGCTGTGATCCAGCTCTCGTAACTCAAGCGGGCTGAACTTCGCCTGAGCCGGTCCGCGTCGACCGAACACATGCACCTCACGGGCACGACTCAAACGCATGCAGGCGGCAACATTGTCGGGGATGTCGGTGCCCAGCAGCTCGTCGAGAGACTTGGCCAGTACGCGTGCGACATCGAGAGCGACATTCCCGACGCCGAGGACGGCTACCCGCTCGGCGTCGAGGTCCCAGTTCGGCGGTGCGTCGGGATGGCCGTCGTACCAGGCGACGAAGTCCGCAGCTCCGTGCGACCCAGAGAGATCGACTCCCGGCATGGCCAGTTCTTGGTCTGTATCGGCTCCCGTGGCGAAGACAACGGCATCGTAGTGACGACGCAGGGTCTCGAGGTCGACATCTTTTCCGTAAGTAATATTTCCGAACAAACGAACCTGTGGTCGGTCGAGTACACGATGCAGTGCCGAGACAATTCCCTTGATTCTCGGATGGTCAGGAGCAACACCGTACCGAATGAGTCCGAAGGGTGCGGGCAGGCGTTCGAGCAGATCGATGGAGACGTCTCGACCGGAGTCCATCAGGGCGTTCGCGGCGTACATCCCGGCTGGACCCGCGCCCACGATGGCGACCCGAAGCACCCCGCCCCGAGTGGTCATTCGGTACTCGCAGTCAAAGCCTGGTGCGGGCAATAGAGAACGGCCGCTTCGACTTCCGCACTCAGGCTGGAGTCCGGGTGCGCATTCAACACAATGACCTGAAAATCCTCACCTATTCCGAAGACGTCCGGGGCGGTCACGGCACAGATACCGGCTCCGGCACAAGCGACCTTGTCTGCCTTCACGAGCATGTCATCTCCTCCTCGGAGCGCTGGCGGGTGGCGACCTCGAAGTGAAGGACTCCGTCATCGATCGGCCGGTGCCGTAACACCACGACGTCGCGGTAGTAGTTCATGCTCTGGCGCCAGGGGGCGCGTGGACCACTGCTCGGCATACGATCGATCGCACGAGTGACGTACCCGGCGTCGAAATCGAACAACGGTCGGCGATCCATCTCAGGGTCTGTGGGCACCGCAACGACGCTGCGATACGAGTGCTTGTCCATGTGTGCGAGGAGGCGGCAGAGATACTGGCTGACCAAATCGGCCTTGAGAGTCCACGACGAGTTTGTGTATCCAAGGGTGTAGACGAGGTTGGGCACGCCGCTGAGCATCAGACCTTTGTACGAGAAGGCATCGGCAGGAACGACGCGCCGGCCGTCTACGATGAGATCGATCCCACCGAAGAACAGAAGGTCGAGTCCCGTTGCCGTCACGACGATGTCGGTGTCGATCCGACGGCCCGAGGCCAGTTGGATTCCTTCGGGATCGAAGGTGCGGATCGTGTCGGTCGCCACGGATGCGTGACCCGAACTCAAGGCTGCGAAGAAGTCACCGTCCGGTGCAGCGCACAGACGCTGATCCCACGGCTGATAGTCGGGAGAGAAATGGGTGTCGACATCGAAGCCCGCGGGCAGTCGCTCCACGACATTCTTGCGCACCATTGCCTTCACCATGTCCGGTCTACGACGACTGAGCTCGTAGACCCCCCATGCAGTTGCCACGTTCTTCCATCGCGTCACGCGATAGCCGAGTCTGGATCCGAGCATGCGCCGTACTGCGTTCGCGAACTTGTCCACGGACGGTACGGACATGATGTAAGTAGGTGACCGTTGGAGCATGGTCACCTGTGCGCCGCTCTTTGCCAGAGCCGGTACGAGGGTGACAGCGGTTGCACCGCTACCTATTACGGTGACATGCTTGTTCGAGTAGTCGAGGTCAGCGGGCCAGTGCTGCGGATGAACGACCGTACCCTCGAAGGAATCGATGCCCGGAAACGTCGGGGTGTAGCCCTTGTCGTAGGAGTAGTAGCCGGAGCACAGCATCAGAGCAGAACACTCGAACCATACAGTCTGCTCGGAAACTCGAACCTCCACGCGCCACACCGCCGAGGTCGATGACCACCGTGCTGCAACCACACGGTGTCCCAGACGCGTGCGGGAGGCAATCTCGGTGCGAGCGGCGGTCGAGGCGATGTAGTCGAGGATCGACGGTCCGTCTGCGATCGCCTTCGCAGAGGTCCACGGCCGGAATCGGTACCCGAGAGTATGCATGTCCGAGTCGGACCGCACCCCCGGGTACCTAAAGAGATCCCACGTTCCACCGACGGCGTCTCGCGATTCGAGCACCGCGAAGCTGCGGTTCGCTGACGACGTACAGAGGTGGTGTGCGGCACCGATCCCCGACAGCCCAGCTCCGACGATCAAAACGTCGACGCGCTCGATGGTCGTCACGGCGTCATCCGATTCGTCCCGAATCCGCAACTGCACCTTCGGTTTTCGTATCCAAATTGCGCATTCATGAAATGTCCTTTCCTGCGAAGTTCCACGTGAGCCGCGATGGTGTCCAACCCGATCACGAAACCTTCGATATTGGGTACTCTTGAGTACCCTCGGTGGTACCGTACGCAGACGCACGGCCAGCAGTCAAGATTTTTTGTGATTCACACCACGTCCCGACAGGTGAACCTATGAACGTGTGGAAGTTGCTGTGTTGCGCCATCGTCGTGGAGGTGGGCGCATCACTCGCTATGCAAGCTGCGATCAACGAGCCTGCATGGTACGTCCTCGTAGTGCTCGGATACACCGCTGGGTTCTTGCTTCTCGTTCGAATCCTGAAGTTGGGCATGGCGATAGGTGTCGCGTACGGAATCTGGGGCGCGAGCGGGGTCGCGTTGACTGCGCTGTTGGCCGCGCTGATCTTCGGCCAACGGTTGACAACGACATCCACCCTCGGGCTGGCCCTTATCGCCGCAGGGGTCGTCATCGTCGAATGGGGTTCGCAGGCCGCAGGCAAGCCTCGGCAGGCTGGAGCGTGATGGTGTGGTGGATTCTGTCGTTCGCGATTGTGTGCGAGGTGACGGCCACTTTGAGTCTCAAGGTGGCCGTCGACCGAGGCCGACGCTCGTGGTACATCGGAGTCGTATGTGGCTACATCGTTGCCTTTTCCAGTCTCGCATGGACACTGTCCTTGGGCCTGGCGATCGGCGTCGTGTACGGCATCTGGGCCGCGTCGGGGGTCGCATTGACTGCGGTACTGGCCCGAGTTCTGTTGCGTGAGCCGCTGACACGGGTGATGGCGGCAGGAATCATGTTGATCGTCGCCGGCGTGTGGCTGGTCGAGGTTGGTCATTGATCGCTGGAAGGTTCGGGCTATCGGTCGATCCGGCCTCGACAGCGAGAAGTGCCGTAGTGCTTGCGATTGCCAGTGCCAAGCCGTCGCGAATGTGGCCGGATGTCTGAAGGATCTCGGCCACTAGTTGGTCGAGGGCTCCCATTACCATCATGGATTGCAATCGCGTCGCCGGAGCGAGCCCTGCCCGGCGAAATTCCTCGTTGTCGGTCATGCGGTGAATGAGCTCGGCGAAGGCATCACTGCCTCGTCTGATCACGGGTTCGGCAATGTCTCCGAGATAAGGGAATTCCTGCAACGAACACAGGTACACCGCCGGCCGTCGATCGATGTAGTCGAAATAGGTGGTGATAGCAGCGTCGACCTGGTCACGCCAGCGCGAATGAGGATCCACAGCCTCCTGCATGGCGACCATCAGAGTGTTGTTGAGATCGTCCATGAGGGCAACGAAGACGTCGTCCTTGGTGGCGAACACCCGGTAGAACGTCCGCCGGGAGGCCCTTCCCAGCTTGACGATGTCCGCGACCGTCGTGTTCCGATAGCCGTTCGACTCGATGGACTCCTCCAGGGCGCGGATCAGTCGCTCGCGCGCATCTGCGGGGACCGAGGCAACCGAGCGCGGCACCGCGTCATCGCTACGAGGTGGTGAAGATGCCGAATCCGTCATGGAACGAACAATATCGATAGCCGCCGATCCCACTCGGGCTGGCGAGCTCACGTTCCGCTGAGCCTCGCTTCCACGAAGCGCAACGCACGCGCCGCATGCGACGGGGCCAATCGAGACGCGAGGTCGACGGCCACCGCGTCTGGTCCTACGAGAATGCGCGATCGGCCACGATCGACGCCCCTGTGAATCGTCTCGGCGGCCCGTTCGGGACTGGTCATGGCAGCCGCATCGAACGCCTCGGCGATCTGCTCGGCGGTCCGGCCGCGCCCCTCGGGATCGACGGCCACACGTGCATCGCGGGCGATGTTGGTCTTGATGCCTCCCGGATGTACGGTTACCGATCGGACACCAGTTCCTGCCAACTCTTGACGCAGTGACTCGGTGTACCCGCGGACGGCGAATTTCGATGCGCAGTAAGCACTGTGGTGGGGGACCGCCAGCAAACCGTAGACGCTCGAGGTGTTCACGATCACGCCGTTGCCTTGGCCGATAAACAGGGGCAGAAAGGCACGGGTGCCGTTCACGACACCGTGAAAGTTGATGTCCCACAGCCACCTGTCGTCCTCGGGGTTCCCGTCAGCGACGGAAGCCTGCACCGCGACGCCCGCATTGTTGAACACCGCACCGATAGGCCGAGGACTCCAGTCGCGGACGTCGCCGGCGAACGCATCGACATCGGAGGCGCTACGGACATCGAGTCTGCGGATCAGGGTTGGCGTACCGATGGACCGAGCCGTCTCCGCGAGCCCGTGTTCGTCTACATCGGCAAGGGCAATCGGGCATCCGTGCGCGGAAAGTCGACGCGCGAGCGCCCGGCCGATTCCAGAGGCTGCCCCGGTAATCACCATTGTCCGCTCCGCGAGTGGTTCAGGTTGTCGACGAAACATCGGTGTACTCCTGTAGGTCGGCCGACCGTGCGTGGTCGACGATGAGGGATGAGAGCTCGGGCCACAGCGCACGGGGATAGTCGTGCCCCATCCCGGCGATGATGCGTAAGTGTGAACCCGCGATCGCGTGGTGGGTTGCGAGCCCGCCCGACGGTGCCACCATGCGGTCACGATCACCATGGATCACAAGCGTCGGTGCCGTGATTCGGGACAGCTCGGACGTACGGTCGCCTGTCGCTAGAATGGCGGCCAGCTGGCGTGCGATCCCATCGGTCCTCGGGTCCCGAGCCCAGGCGACGGTCGCTTGCTCTCGCACCCACGCCGTGTCCTGCTCGTATCCATGCGAGCCGATGTGGGCGAAGATCGCCACATCGGAATCGGCGGCTTCGCCCGCCGAAGTGGGGCCTGGACTCATCATGCGGATCCAGGTAGACCAGGCTGGTCGACCGATTCGAGCGGCTCCAGTAGTCGAGAAGATCGACGTCAAACTCTCCACACGGCTGGGCCATCTGCTCGCGACGGTCTGTGCGATCATCCCGCCCATCGACGCACCGACGACGTGGGCTCGCTCGATCTGCAATGCGTCGAGCAGCCCGACGGTGTCGCGAGCCATGTCATGCAGACCGTAGGTGTCGCTGGGGTAGCGTCCGGTCAGCAGTGCCCGCAGGCCAGGGGGTGCGGCAGCCGAGTGGGTAGATCTGCCGGTGTCGCGGTTGTCGAACCGGATGATCTGAAAGCCCCCTTCGCCGAGGGCGTCGCAGAGAGGAGTTGGCCACGAAACCAGCTGCTGACCCAAGCCGGCGACGAGCAATAGGGGCGAGCCAGCAGGGTCTCCGAGCCGTTCGAAACACAACCGCACGTCGCGACCGACGTCGGCGAACTCTTCGGTGCGCGGCTCGATCACGATCGTGTTTCCCCTACTGAACGGGCCTCGGCCCCTGTCGTCACGAACGAGGGTGATCGTCGATGCCATACAGCTCGGCCACCGTCGGCCGGCGTCCACGACACTCCTCGCGATCGCCACTTCTCGCTGCGCGCCGTAGTCGGCGACAGCTCGTAATCCTGCAACAGAGTTCGCAGCACGACGTTCATTTCCATGTCTGCGAACGCGGCACCGATGCAACGTCTCGTACCGCCCCCGAACGGGATCCACGAGTACATCCCCGCTTTGGCACCGACGAAGCGATCCGGATCGAATGCATGCGGTTCGGCGAATACATTCTCATCGAGCTGCACCTGGTCGATCGCGACGAGCACTTGGTACCCTCGCGGAATAACCCACTGTCCCAACTGCATGGTCTCCGCGGTGACCAGGCGTGTGACGTCCGTGATGACCGGCCGCAGACGTTGTACCTCGAGCACGGTGGCAGCCAGCAGCTCCGTGCCGCCGGAATCGACCTCCTCGACCAGACGATCGAGCAACGCTGGATGGCGACGGAGCCGCTCTACCGCCCACGACAGAGTGTTAGCCGTCGTTTCGTGGCCCGCACCCAACAAGGTGAACAGCTCGTCCGCGATCTCGAGGTCGGCCATCGACCCACCGTCTTCGTAGCGGCTCTGAATCATCATGGCCAGCATGTCGTTTCGCTCTGCCAAGTTCGGGTCTCGGCGCGTGGTGGAGATCAGATCGAGCACCACTTCGTCGTATTGCTTCCTCATGGAACGAAAGCGCGCCCACGCGCCCCAGGCGCGGTCGGGGTTCGCGAACGGGGACACCGTGATCTTGGCCCCAAGCTCTGCCATCGGCGGCATGATCGTCCGCAACCGCTGAAGGTGGGTGCCTTCGGCACCGAGGACTGCGCGCAGAATGATGTTGAGAGTGAGGTGCATGAACGGCGCCGTTGACTCCATTTCAACGCCGAGGTGCCATGTGGACGCTTCCCGCCTGGTCTCATCGACCATCAGTTGTTCGTGCGCCCTCATCTGCCGCCCGTGAAACGGAGGCACCAAGAGCTTGCGACGACGGCGGTGCGGTTCTCCGTCCAGCGCGAAGGTCGAACCGGGTCCGAGCACATTGCCGAGGTTGGGTGTCCCATTTCCGGTCACGCCGGTCTTGGCAGTGAACAGTTCTTTGGTCAGATCAGCCGATGTCAACACCACGCAACGGCCGAACGGTGCCATCGTCATCGTGAACGCCGAACCATGGCGACGCCGCAAGCTCCCCAGCAGGCGACGCCTGCCGAACGCCCACCCACCGAGCAGCACGGGTCCTGGCAGAGCGGTCGCGGGGGGTAGATGAACACGAGATACGTCTGTGATCGATGTCATATTTTTCCTTTCCAAATTGGGTACTGAGAAGTACCCTTCGAGGAGATTACTTCGATGTGAGTCCAATCACAATGCCTGTGCAACACATTCGGTGGCGGGTGGGACCTCGAGACCGGGAGCATCATGAACGAACGTGTTCGGTCGAGAACGCCTCGCGGCGTTGCCACTTCAGCCAAACAAGCCATCGCAGTTGCGGTCGCCTACGGTTTGTTGCTTGTCTGCACGCAGCTGCTGTGGTTGACCTACGCACCCATTACGGCGAGGGCCAGTATCGACTTCGGTGTGCCGGAGAGTGCGGTGGGTGATCTGGCCGTGGTGGTCCCGATCATGTTCGTCCTTCTGGGTTTGCCGTCGGGTCGGTGGCTCGACCGCTACTTCACCACCACAATGGCGGCCGGGACATTGCTGATTCTTCTTGGCGCGGCGGTCCGGGCACTGGACTCCGACGACTACACCTTCGCGATCATCGGCCAGTTACTTTTGGCGGCTGGGCAGCCGCTGGTACTGAATGCGATTACCAAGCTTCCAGCGCAGTACTTCCCGTCCGAGCAACGAGTTCGAGCCATATCGCTACTCACTGCGGCTCAGGTGTTCGGCATTCTCTTGGCTTCATCCACCGGTGCGTGGCTGCACTCCTTCGGTGGGTTGAACTCACTCGTTCGGACGCACGCAGTACTCGCCGTTCTCTGCGGCGTTCTCATGCTCGCAGCATTGACGGTCAAACCGAGGTTCGCCGAACACGAGACGACTTCCGGCCCTGTCCGGCTCCGTCGACATCGACAGCTTTGGCTGCTGGCCGGGCAGGCTTTTGTCGGGCTCGGGTTGTTCAACGCGCTCGCCACCTGGCTCGACAGTATCGAGACCGACCTCGGCAACCCGGGCTTGGGCGGACCGATGGTCACGGTGATGACGGCCGCGGGGATAGGGGGGGCCGCTGTACTCCCCTCCGTGGCCGCGCGGTTCGGCCGCAGGCGACGAACCCTCGTCTTTATCGGTCTGGGTTGCACATTCGGCACTCCGCTGCTGCTCGTCGTCCGCGACCCGGTCGGCTCGATGGTGATCATCGCGGTCATCGGCATGCTGCTGATATCGGGCTTGCCCATTGCACTGGACTGGTCGGAGGCAATGGTCGGGCGCGAGCACGCGGGTGCCGCAGCGGCATTCATCCTGGTCGTAGCGAACCTCGGTGGATCGTTGTATACCGTGACCCTGCAATTTTTCGTGGATGATCCTGCCGTCGCAATCGCGGTGTTGGCCGTGTTGGTCCTGCCATGGCCTGCGTTGGCAAGAGCGCAAAGGGTGGATGCCCCTATCGGAATACCGTGAACTCTTAAGCGGCCTACGATCGGACTACTGCCTGCCCGGGGTGGGCGAATTACCTGTACATACGGTTTCCGGTTGAGCGAGTCATATCGACGGCGCGGGCAGGAATGGGTCCGAATTCTGTTCTCTGCCAATGCTTATCGGCCGTAGGAAGTGCTGCATTTCGGTAGAGGCGATGCGCATGTCGAGCATGTGGCTTCAGCGAACATCAGTGTGGTTCATCGACCGCGGGTTCGACCGTTTGACGATCAACCAGAAACGACCATGCCAGATCGCGCGGACCGAACCCTGGCACGTCATCACTCGTGGCCGGCGCGGCCCGCAGGGATCGGTGGGGTCGGTGGTCGGGCCCTCTCGCGTCACACGACCATTGTTGACTTCGAGTCAATATCTTTGCTAGCGTCCCCACGTGGACGACGGAAATAAGAGTCCGGTTTCGGCGTCGACGCGCCGGTACCGGTGGACCACAGCGTTCATCCGCACAACCGAACACGCCGCAACTACGTATGTCGATGGGGTGGGTGAATTCTCATGATTCTGGTGACTTCCGCAGCGGGAGGCGTTGGGCGCGCGCTCGTCAAGGATCTTCACGCGCGCGGCGCACAGGTACGCGCGTTCGTCAAGAACGACTCCCAAGCAGAGCTGTCCCGCGGAGACGGCGCGACAGAAGTCGTCGTCGGCGACATCGAGTCGTGCACAGATCTTGCGCGCGCCGCATCCGGCGTACGCGTGGTCTTCCATGCCACACCCACCAGCATCGTCAACGAGTTGGCACTGGCGCGTTCGCTCGTGGAGGCCACCCGCGCCTCGGACGTCGAGCACGTCGTATATCACTCGGTGATTCATCCGGAGATCACGGAGATGTTCCACCACCAGGAAAAGCTCCGTGTCGAAGGAATCATTCGCGAGTCTGGCATTCCGTTCACCTTCCTGCGTGCGTCGCATTTCATGCAGAACTATCTCGATTTCTGGGAATTCTTGCTCGCTGGAACGCTGCCCTATCCCACATCTCCCGATCAGCTCATGGGCGTGGTCGACGTCGAAGACGTCGCGGAGGCGAGTGCACTCGTGCTCACAGCACCCGAGGGTCACCGGGCCCAGACCTACGATCTGTCCGCGCACGAATTGACACGCCGCGAGATGGCCGTGGTCTGGAGTCGGGTGCTTGGGCATCCGGTCAGCGCGGTGCGGTTGCCGCCGTCCGTGGTGCAGAACCCTTTACACGCGGTGAGTGCAGTAGCCCCGATCCTCGCTCGGTCACTGTTGTCAACAAAACTCGGTGGCCTCCCACACGTCCTACGCGGAATGCAGGACTCGTCCAATGCGCGAGGAGTGCGGAAGTGGAGCCCCGAGTCGAGAGAGTGCTACCGACGAATGATGGAATACTACGACGGGCACGGCTTGCCGGCCGGTGACATGGCGGTTCTGCCCAGGCTGCTGGGGCGCAATGCCACGACTTACGAACAGTTTGCGCGCCGGGAGGCCACGCGACGGGTTGCTTCACGGTGACTGCGTCGAATGACCGCGAGGGAACGTGGATGTTCGACAGCGGCGAGTTCACGCGAATTCACTTCAAGGCACGGGGATTCTGGGGTTCGATCGGAGTAGAGGGAGCGTTTCGCAACGCGCGCGGTTCGGTCAACATCGGGCCCGACGGCCGAACCGATTGTGTGATGGAGATCGACGTGGACAGCATCGAGACCGGAATCTCCGTTCGCGACCATCACCTCGTCGGCGCTGACCTGCTGGATGCGACGACGTATCCGACGATCGGCTTCGGCGGCACCGCGGTTCACCACTGGGAATCAGGAATGCACGTCGAAGGGACGTTGGCCATCAAAGGGACCACGCGTGGTCACGGTCTGGACGTGGCCTCGACGCTGGACGGCGAGGCACTGCAGGCGTCGACGTCGTCAGTGATCAGTCTGTCCGACTACAAGATACAAGCACCGTTGGGAATGTTGCGCCCCACCGTCGCGGTGGAGCTCGCCGCCAGGCTGATCCGGGTGTGACGGCGCGCCGTCAGTGAGCGTCTACCGAGGTGGCGAGTTCTCTCATCAGGAGGTACAGCGGGGCCGAGAAGCAGATGCCGACTGTGGCCGTGCCCACCGGTACCAGCCACCAATGCTTCGTCCCGCTGTCCCGAGAGTCCCAGAACGACCACAACCCGAACGTCAGCGACGTGATGCCCAGGTCGGCTGTCAACGACGCTGTGGGCATCGTTGCCGTCCACGCTGCGAAAAACTCGCGAGCGGACTTCGCCGAAACACCGTTCGCGCGAAAATATCTGTTCACGTATGTGTTCGGCGTGACGAAGCCGACGACGGTGAGAAGTAGAAGCAGCCGTATGCGTGTCGACCGGCGCGGCGTGTTCGTCATCGGGTCCTCCAGTGGGTTGCAGGTTCGCGGACCGGATACGGTCTCGAGAGATATAGTTCGCCACAGTGTTGATTGGAAGTCAATCATGGCGCGAGTCGGATCCGGCGAGTACCAAGACCGCGTCGAGCGAGGACTGAGTGCGTACGGGATCGTCACCCAACCCGACGGCGACCGCCTCCAACAGCGGCGCAAGCACCTTGCGCGTTCCGGATTCGCGCTCTGCATAGCCGGCGAGTTCGAGCAGAATATACCCGTGGGAGACACTCCACCATTGGTACGCGAGCGCGACACCGTTGCTCCTCGAGCGGAAACGCCCGGCTGCCCGAGCTCGTTCGCAGCAATCGACTACCAGCTGCAGCGTGCTGTCGCGGCCGGCGGTCAGTTCGGCGGGCGCAGTCCTGCGATACTGCCCGAGATTGGATGTAACGAACAGGATCTCGTAAATGTTCGGCTGTTCGCGAGCGAACCGGACCGACGAGAGCAGCAACGCCACGAGATCGCGTACCGGATCCGCGGTGGTACCGACGGCGGACATGTCCGACGCAAGGTCGGCGAATCCTCGTTCGATCACCGCGCCGATCAGCCCGCCGATCGATCCGTAGTGGGTGTAGACGGCCATCGCGGATGTACCTGCCTCAGTGGCAATTCGACGTGTACTGAGGGATCCGGAACCATCTCTGACCAATAATCGAAGGGCGGCGTCGAGAAGACGTTGTCCAACGTCCGGGTCCGCAATTCGAGCCATGGCTTCGAGTATCGCACGGCATTCCTCCCGAATCCCGACATCTGTATATCGCATGCTATTTCGGGTGTTATCGTATTTGCGAGCGCCTCGCGAGGTGTGGGACAGAATCGGACCGGAAGGATGCGACATGAGCATCGGAAGTCCCGAACGCGTGACGATATTTGAGCACGGTCCGCACGTGTTCGACGTCGTCGACGAAGGTCCCTTGCGCGGTGACCTCGTCGTCCTCCTGCACGGGTTCCCCCAGAATGCGTCCAGTTGGAGCGGGGTGGCCGCGTACCTCAACGCCGCTGGCCTGCGGACGGTGAGATTCGACCAGCGGGGCTATGCGCCCGGCGCACGCCCGCGAGGTCGATTCGCCTACCGTCCGAGTCAACTCGTCGCGGACGTGGCCGCTCTCGTACGTGAGCTGGGTTCGCCGAAGGTGCACCTCGTCGGCCACGACTGGGGTGCATGGGTGGCGTGGTGTGCTGCCGCGGAACGTCCGGACCTACTTGACAGTCTGGTTACGGTTTCGGTGCCGCATCCGTCCGCGTTCCTTCGGTCTCTCGTCTCGAGCGACCAAGCTCGTCGGTCGGGTTACATGGGGGCATTCTCGATTCCCTGGCTTCCCGAGGTGTCGATCCGCCGTCGTCCCGAGCGCTTCGGGGCCTTACTCCGAGCGACCGGTATGCCACCATCCGAAGTGGATCGCGTTCTCGCGGAGTTGGTGCCGTCGACGGGACTTTCTGGCGCCCTGAATTACTACCGCGCCGCGTTGTACGTCTCTCCGCGCCATCTCCGCCCGGTCACGGTCCCCACCACACATGTGTGGTCGACGAGGGACGAGGCGTTGTCGCGCACAGGTGCCGAGCTGTGTGAGCGCTTCGTGAAAGCCCCGTACCAACTCGAGATCGTGGACGCCACGCACTGGGTTCCGGACGAACTGCCCGGCCCGCTCGCCGAGGCGATCGTCAGTCGCGTGCGAGGACGCAGGTGACCAGCGCGATCTCGATGCGAGACACTCTATTCGAAAGCGAGCAAGCTGCATGTCAGTAGGTCGAAGTTACAAGCGCACTACCGTGGACCAGGAATGGGACTCCATCGTGATCGGATCGGGCATCGGCGGCCTGACGTCGGCAGCGATGTTGGCGCGTGCCGGGCAAAAGGTGCTGGTCCTCGAGAGACACACGACCGCTGGTGGTGCGACTCAAACGTTTCGCCGCGCGGGGTACGAATGGGATGCCGGGCTGCACTACGTAGGACAGGTGCACAATTCGAGGACGAGCCTGAGTCGAATCTTCGACCACATCAGCGACGGTCAGCTGGAATGGGCACAGATGCCCGACGTCTACAACACCGTCGTCGTCGATGGTCGGTCTTACGACTATCCCTCGGGTGTGGACGAGTTCACGGCCAGGATGAAGCAGTACTTCCCAGATGAAGCCGGTGCGATCGATCGGTACGTGGAACTGGTGATGCAGGTGAATCGCTCTGCACGTGGATATTTCGCGCATCGAGCGTTGCCGATCGATATCGGGAACTCGATGTATACGGACCTGTGTGAGCCGTTCAGGGAGTATGCGGACCGTTCGGTCACCGATGTGCTGACCGAACTGACCGGAAACGCCGAACTTCGCACCGTCCTGTGCGGTCACTTCGGCGATTACAGTCTACCTCCCGGTGATGCGTCATTCGGAGTGCACGCCATGCTGATCCGCCACTACATCGGTGGAGCGAGCTTTCCGGTCGGTGGTTCGGGTCGTCTGGCCGAGACCATCGTCCCGGTGATCGAAGCCGCCGGAGGAGCGGTCCTCATCTCGGCCGAGGTGGAGTCGGTGAGTCTGGACGGCTCGGGTGCCGCGTGCGGTGTCGAGATGACGGACGGCCGACGTTTCCTCGCCCCGGCGGTCATCAGCGACGCCGGGGTCGTGCCGACGCTGACCCGCCTGATTCCTGAGCACGCGGTCGATCACGAGCTGCTCGAATCGCTGCGAGACGTCGGTCCGTCCCTGCCGTGGGTGGTCCTGAATCTTGGAGTCGCCGAGCCGGATCAGGCACTCGGCTTACCACGCGGCAACTTCTGGATCCATGGAAGCTCTGACATCGACGGCTCGATCTCGGAGTTCCAGACCCATCCGAGTGATAGGTCGATGCCGCTGTACTTTCTCACCTTTCCGTCGGCCAAGGACCCCTCGTGGTCGGCACGCCATCCCGACCGAGCCACGATCGACATCGCGGGCGTCACGAGTTGGGAACTCTGGAAACCATTTCTGAACACACAGTGGATGAACCGTAGCGAGGAGTACGACCTGCTCAAGGACCGACTAAAGTCGGAGCTTCTCGCGCAGGTGTACCGCTTCTGTCCGCAACTGCGGGGAAAGATCGATCACGCCGAGATGGCCACACCCTTGTCCTTCAACCATTTTCTTGGGCGTGAGTTCGGAGACTTCATGTCGTTGGCACCGAGCCCGGAGCGATACGCGGTCCAGGGTCTCCGAGCCCACAGTTCGATTCCCAACCTGTTCTTCGGAGGACAGGACGTGTCGGCCTCCGGCGTCGTCGGTGCGGTGCAGGGCGGAGTCATCGCGGCGTCCGCAGTGCTAGGGCGCAACGTTCTGGACGATCTCGCGCACACGACGACAACGTGAGTTCTCAGCATTACGACAACGTTCGGAAGGACCGACGGATGAAGGCATTTCAGGACGCAGTGTTGGCCAAGGACGCGGTGGCCATGGAGGCCGCTCTGTCCGAGGCAGTCGTGTTCACGAGTCCGGTTGCGTTCAAGCCGTACCCAGGCAAACCGGTAACTTCAGCTATCCTGCGGGGCGTACTGCGGGTGTTCGACGACTTCAGATACGTCCGGCAGATTACGAGTTCGGACGGTCGTGATCATGCGTTGGTGTTCGAGGCGAAGGTATCCGGACTGGCGATCAACGGGTGCGACTTTCTGCACGTCGACGAGGACGGTCTGATCGACGAGTTCACGGTGATGGTCCGACCGCTCTCCGCCGCTCGGGCATTGTCCGAAGCCATGGCCGTCGAGTTCGAGCAAGTTCTGCGCGAGGTCGGTGAACACGAGCCCGACCTACCCTGATCACATTGTCTCGCTGCCGATGCCGTCGAGTCTCCGTTGCGCGAGTTCTATCGACTTCTGACGCGTCGAAGCGTCGACCCCAGCCAGGGTCAGCGTGACGGTCGCGGCGGTGTAGCCGTCGATCTGGTCGTCGCCGACGTTCATCCGATCGAGCAGTGCCAGTGTTGCCGCCTCGGCTACGACAACAAATGTGGCCGGCGTCAACTCGGTGCTGAACCTTCCGGACAATTGGCCCTGCTCGACGACGGTCACCGTGGTTCGTCGTGCAGGATCCAACAGTTCCCGGATACGTCCTTCGCCCAGCTCACGGCGACCGACACCCAACAGCGTGCGGTACCGGTTTCCGACCGGCCAGGTCGCCAACTCCAACGTCGCGAGCGCGAGAATGGGGTCGTCGACGATGTCCGCGACCCCGCTGAGCCGGCGGATAAGATCGTCGGACGCCTGATCCGCGATGCCGATAATCAGATCCCGGCGTGAGGGAAAGTGCCCGTACACCGTCCGCCGGACCACACCCGCGGCATCCGCAATGTCGCCGATCGTTGCATCCGGGTCTGACTCGTAGGCGGAGATGGCCGCCCCGATGATCTTGTCACGATTGGTCTGCTTGGTACCACGCCGTCCGTCCATGACTGCATGATTGCACATTGATGTGCAATCGGTCTAAGATTTGCGCATCAATGTGCAAATCTTGGAGGATCGAATGTCCCTAGTGCTCGATACACCCGTTTCTTCCATGACGGGACCCTACCGACGCCGGTGGGCGGCACTCACCGTGTTGTGCGCGTGCCTACTCGTAGTGGTGATGGCAAATACCTCACTGATCGTGGCGATCCCTTCGATGTCCGAGGATCTGAAGTTGACCAGCGCGCAGCTGCAGTGGGTCATCGACGGATACACCGTCCCGTACGCAGCATTGATGTTGCTGTTCGGAGCGTTGGGGGACCGATTCGGTCGACGCCGTGCCCTAGTACTCGGCATGCTCGTCTTCGGTGTCGGTTCCGTCCTCGGTAGCGTCGCCAACTCGACCGAAGAAGTGATCGCGTGGCGCATGGTGATGGGCATCGGTGCGGCCTCAATTATGCCTGCGACTCTGTCGCTGCTTGTTGTCACATTTCCGCGGGCCGAGCGTGCAAGAGCGATCGCCATCTGGGCCGCCACATCTGGACTTGGCATCGCACTGGGTCCACTGCTTGCGGGAAGCGTACTGCGGCATTGGTTCTGGGGTGCGACGTTCCTGGTGAACGTCCCCGTGGTGATAGTCGGAACCGTGGCTGCATTGGCACTCGTACCGCCGAGCCGAGTTCCGGCCACCGGATCGATAGACTGGCTAGGCGGCATCCTTTCTATCGTTTTGGTCGGCGCGTCGGTCTACGCGATCATCGATGGCCTACACGGCGGATGGACGGTCGGACCGCTCGTCGCCGCGGCCGCCTCTGTTGTTGCCCTCGCCGTATTCGTGCTGTGGGAGATGCGACATCCGCGGCCATTGCTTTCCGTTCGGAGGCTCAGCAACCGCAAGATCAGCGGATCGCTATTGTCCGTGGGCCTACTGTTCCTCGCGGCGTTTGGATCCATCTATTTCGTCTCTCAACAGTTCCAGTTCATCTTCGGTTACGGTCCGCTGGAAGCCGGGATACGACTACTGCCCCTCGCACTCGCGGTGAGTGTCGGCTCCATCGTGTCCGGTCGACTGCTCCCTGTGCTCGGAGAACGGGTGTTGATCAGTGCCGGAATGGCGATCGCGGCCGCAGGTGTTTTGGTTCTCACGCAACTCGACGCGGGTTCCGGGTACGAGTGGTTCCTGGTCTCGCTCGTGATTCTCGGCGTCGGAATGGGTGTGGCCGAGCCTCCGGCCACCGATGCAATCATGGGGGGATTCGACGAGTCCGAACTCGGCTCGGCGGGCGGGATCAACGACACCGCAATCGAATACGGCGGCGCATTGGGCATCGCCCTGCTCGGATCAGTGCTGGCAAACACTTACACGTCGACGTTCGGCGAACGCGTCGAGTCGTTCGACATCGGCAGTATTCCCGAGCCCCTCCGTGCCGATGCAACCAATGCCGCAGGCGCGGCGAGCGAATCAGTGGGATCAGCCACCGTCGTCGCACACGCACTCGCAGACAACGGTGCGACTGCACCCTTCGCGGACGTGATCACAGACGTGGCTCGGACGTCCTTCACTGCTGCGATCGAATCCGCGAGCTGGGTCGGCGGTGCCGTTCTGGTCATGGGAACAGCTGTTGTCGCCGCAGTCCTGCCTGGTCGTCGCCTGGACTCCGCCGACAGCGGGCACAACCAAAAATAGCGACACGCTGATTCCCATCGCCGACCACATCAACACAGTCGCGACCGAAGTCGGCGACCAAGTGTCAGCGAAAGCACTGCTAATCACCCACCCGGTCACCGGACTCCTCGCTTCACAGCAACAGCAGCGAGAGCGACCGGTCAATGCGACACCCGCCCCGAACTATTAGCTGCACCTCACGACACCTCACGCAATCCTCCGAGGCGAACCACCGCTGCGGAATCCGCGAAGCCGACGAATCTTCCCTCTGAGAGAACCCGCTCCAGAACATGGCCCCGCCGACCTGAACCCAACACACCAAGGCTGCGGGGAGGTTCGAGTCGTTCGGTCCGAAAGACGATGGCATCGGCAATGTTCGCGATCTCGAGCTTGTGCGTCAGCTCGGTTCCAACGGCAATCTGGGCAGGCGGCGGTGTGTCCCAGCTGCGTGCAGGGTGTTCCATTTCTCGAAGGTCGTCGCATCCGAAGTCACCTTCCAGACAATCACTTGCTCGGCTTCGATATCTCGGATCATGGAGATTCAAACGCGTGACGTCCTCTCTCGGTTCAGTAGTCGGTCCATACTCTTGCGCCACACTATTGACCCGAAGTCAACGATGCTCTAATTTTTCTGAGACCGCGGACACATTTCAGTGCGATCCCCGTCAACTGAAACGAGGTAGGGAAATGTCGCCAGCAACAACTCCATCGATTTCCAACACGAATCAGGTGCGTGAAAACCTTCGTGCACTTGTACCAGCGCTGAAGGAGCGGGCAGCGGACAACGAACGTGACAGGCGAGTGTCCGATGACATCATCGAAGACTTACGCCGTGCCGGCGCATTTCGTGTCGCTACCCCACGCCAGTTCGGCGGGCTGGAGTCCAACCTTCGGACCATGCTCGATGTGTCGTCGATTATCGCCGAGGGAGACGCTGGCGCGTCCTGGGTGACCACTCTGTCCAATGTGAATGCCTGGGCGGTGGGCCTGTTCAACGAGCAGGCACGAGACGATGTCTTCTGCGACAGCCCAGACGCAGTGGTGGCGGGGGTGTTGGCACCGACAGTCAACGCCCGAGCGGTTCCAGGCGGCTACCGAGTAACCGGCAAATGGCCGTACTCCTCTGGAAGTCTTCACTCCGATTGGTGTGCCGGTGGCGTTCTTCTCCTCGATGACGACGACACCATGATCGACCAGGGCATGGTGTTGCTCCCACGCTCCGACTACGTCATCGAAGACACCTGGTACGTCACGGGCATGCGTGCATCGGGCAGCAACACGGTAGTGGTCGACGACACGTTCGTTCCCGAGCACCGAATGCTGTCAATGCTGACGATCATGTCCGGCTCGTACGTCGCGGAGCGCGTTGATTCGGAGTTCGCACGTTCCGCATTTGGACCTATGTTGATTACGGTGCTCGTGGGTCCACAACTAGGCATGGGGCGTGCCGCACTTGAAATCGTGCGCACGAAAGCAACCGAGAAGTCCCTGGCCTACACCACATTCGATCGACAAGCGGACTCCGTCGGTTTTCAGATGCTCGTCGCCGAAGCCGCGATCAAGATCGACACAGCACATCTGCACGCATATCGGGCCGCCGATGACGTCGAGGAGTGGGCGGAGCACGGAGAGTATCCGGATTTACTTTCTCGCGCACGTATCCGTGGCGATGCCGCAGTCGCTCTCCGTAGCATCAACGAGGCTCTGACCCTGCTACTCGATGCGATGGGATCGGGTGGGTTCGCGGAAGCAAACGCACTACAGCGAATTTGGCGGGACTCGAATGTTGCTGCCCGTCATGCCGTGACGATGCCCAGGGTGAGCATTGAGACGTACGGAAAGGCGCTGTTGGGGGCACCGCTCCACGAGCACATCACACCCATCATCTGATCGGCAGTCCCAAGTTAGTCTGTTCGAGTACTCGAATCGACTCGCTGAGAGGGGGACGTGTGGCTGATCCGCGCGCACCGCGAACGTCAACTCGTGCGGCGCGGTCGACAGAGTCTCGTCGGCGTCTGATGTCAGCCGCAGTTGAGCTGTTCGCGAGCCTGGATTACGAGAAGGTCGCCGTCGCCGACATTGCCGCGAACGCGGGTGTGGCGCACGGATTGCTCTTTCACCACTTCGGCAACAAGCGTGGAATCTATCTCGAAGCAATGAGCAGTACTGCCGCGCATATGATCTCGGCGTTCGAGTTAGATCCTGACCTGGAACCGGCGGTCAGTATCCGGGCAGCACTGACAACTCACGTGGAGTATCTCGCCGAACACCGCGGTCTTGCTTTGCGGTTGGTCCTGGGCGGGCGTGGAGCAGATCCCGAAGCGTGGGCTGTCTTCGAGCAAGCTCGCGATCAGGTAGTGCGAGCTATTGCGGTGCGTCTGGGCCTCGACCCCGACAACATGGCCCTCAGGTTCGCGAGCAAGGCGGCCGTCCGCGCGGTCGACGAGGGAACTGCGCAATGGCTCGAACTCGACGTCGACGTATCCACTGAGTTAATCGTCGAGTGGTTAATCGCTGTCGCTGTCGCGTGCGTCCGGACCGCGTCAATTCTGGATCCCAGCCTTGAAGTCGGGGACTCACTTGACACGCTGGCGAAGCCACCACGCCAACTGTCCGCCGACGATCGGTCAATGCGACGCACAATGCCGGAAGGTTCCAAGTCCCTGCCGGAATGAACGAGAGGTGTGTGCCGACAGAGTTGCCTGGATCGAAGGCGGGCGTACGCGAGTGAGGCGGTGATCGCGGTCGGAGTCGTGTCCAATAGCTGCGGCGACGGTGCGCGAAACCCGACGGTGCACTGCTGGCTCTTAGCACCACAGCGAATGGGTAGATCTCACCACGGACGAGGAGGTACCCGAGCAGACACGACAGGAAGGATGCCGCCTGCTGGCCGCGCGGTCGTAGTGGCTACATCTTCCGCGCCTGCGGAAGCAGCGGCATCACGGGCGGCCACTTGCGCCGGAGGTCGATCGATTCGCAAGGATCCACCGATACGCGCGATCCGTTTCGACTCTTGAACCAGAACCGCAGCCCTTCTATGTCAGTTCCAGAACTTCGGGCGAGGACTGGAGCCGTCCCAGCGTAGAAGTTGCTTGCGTACCAGTCTACGCCATACTCTTGACTAGAAGTCAACCAAGGGGTGGGGAATGGGAATGCTCGATGAATGGCGCGATATCTCATGGGATGACCACTACCACTACGTAGAGGTCGATGGGAACCTTATCGGGTACGTCGATTACGGTCATGTAGAACATGATTCAACGATCTTGCTCCTACACGGCATTGCTGCGAGTTGGCGATGGTTCGTTCAGATCATCCCCATCCTTGCTGAATCGCATCGCGTGATCGGAATCGATCTACCTGGCTTCGGCGGTTCCGACCTACCACGAGAGCGCCTTGGGTTCAGCGCGATGGCGCGATCAGTGGAGTCCTTTAGCCGAACGCTCGGACTGGGCGTAGTCCACTTGATCGGTCACTCGATGGGATCGATTGTGGCAACTCGAATAGCGGCGGACTTTCCCGATAGGGTTGGGAAGCTTCTCGTGACCGGTGGTCCCATTCTTGGACTCGCCGACCTACCCCGCGAACCTTTGACTACTCTCCGTCAGCAACCCCGCTCGGTTTTCTCTCTTCTGTTCGAGTCGGCAATTATCGCCGTGCGCGTTCCCCGAGGGGTTGCCAATATCGTAGCCAATTCCGCCGTCTTGCGACGAGTTACGCTCGGACTATTCGTTCACCATCCCGAAGACCTTGCACCGGAAATATTGTTGCAAGTGATGGCGGGGCTTGGCGCACGCGGATCGTTTCCGGTCCTCATATCCGTCTTCAGAGACGACCCAAACCTCAGGCTCGACAGCATCAAAAGCAACACCCTCGTGATACGAGGAGACAAAGACCCGCTGGCACCTAATTCCGACCTCAAACGATTCTTGGCAACCGTACCCGACGCTTCAGCAGTGACGATCGACAGCGCTGGTCACTGGCCACATCTTGAGCATCCTGATGAATTCTTGCTCCACGCCCTTCCGTTCCTCGCTCAATAGATCTAATACTCTCGCTCGCAGAAGCTCGGCCGCTCGCACCCCTGCGTAACATCGTCATTGAGCGGAGCTCTGGTATCACCCCCATCCCTCAGTCACGTCTGAAGACAATTTGTCGCGCGGGTAGTCCCGTACACGGGCGCTGCCCGTCGCACGAATGGACGACTTGGTCCGACTAGCGCTCACGGTGGTGCAACTCAACCAACGACACACTGAATCACCACGACCGAAGGCTCACATCGGCGACCTGCTTTTGCCCATCCTGGCAGTTTGGTCTACTACTCCGGCAGGATTGGCAACTGACGGATTTGGTGGAGCATTGATCACGTAGAGCAATTCTACATGAATTGCATTGACCGGCGGGCGGGCTAAGCTGCCGGGCGCGTGATTATTTTCGGGTGTGCGAAAGTCAACCTGCGACCCAGAATGTTTTTGATCCGCCAATCCCAAGTGACCCCCAGAACGGCTGACAGTCTGCAATATTGAAGGCCGGACCCCGCGAGAAGATGGAGCGAGACCTTGGTGTTGGGCACCGACAGCGTGCCGATCGACCACAAGGGAATCGGCACCGGAAACGCAGGATCCGGTGCGTATCAGACCGATGGACTGGTCAGGTCAGTAGCCACGCGCAGATTCTCCGACGTCGCTTCCCATCCGTTTTTCATTCACATTGTTCTGAGCGGGCGTCATTTACCTGTTCGGCACCCCCGGCTCAGCCACGTCGCCCAAGTCCGTGGTCTGGCGTTGATCTTGATTCCGGTCGAAGTCCGCGCTGTATGGGATTCGATGCTCGCGATTTCCGACGGAAGCGCTGCATTGACCTAATGGTCGGCGACTTCATCTCTGTCATGGCTGCGTTGTAGATCAAGAAGCAGCGCCGTCACAGCGTCCGCGCTGCAATGGACCTGTGCAGCCTTTCGGGTCAGCAAAGCACTCGACAGCGACGACGTCGTTCATTCATCGGCCGATGATTTCCGGAATCGAGGAGGTGACCCCACGCGGAGTCGTTGACGAACGCCTGCACTGACCGGGCTTTCAACTCCATCGCTGCTCTCCGTCGTAGGGACGTGGGTATCCGAGCAGCCTGGATCGAATGTTCTGGGCGCTAGTACCCGGCATTGAGATCAATGACTGCTTGAAGCGATGACCCAACGATGAACCTACGCACGTTTTCTTCGACGTGACGTGCGAATGCGGGTTCAAGGGCAGCAGGTGGGTTCGCTACGTGGGGGGTGACTATGGCATTCGGGAGAGTCCACAGTGGATGGCTGTCGGGTAGCGGTTCCGGCTCGGTCACATCGAGTGCGGCACCGGCGATTTCACTGTTCTGCAATGCATTGACCAGAGCGTCGGTGTCGACGAGGGACCCACGGGCGATGTTGACCAGCCATGCGTCGGACTTCATGGCCTCGAACTCCCGGGTGCTCAGCAGGTACCGAGTGTTCGACGTGGCGGGCGCGCCGAGCACCACATGATCGGCCACCGGCCACACGTCGGCAAGACCGTCCCCGCCCACCGTGTGCACAGCGCCATCGACGGGCCTGCCCGAGCGGGTGACGGCGATGGTCTGCGCACCGACCGAGGACAACATCGAGATCAGAGCACGACCGATCCCACCGCAGCCGACAATGGCAACCATAGAGCCGTGGAGCGACCGCGAGAGACGGCCGAACCCTTCTTGGTCCCAACTTGTGGCGGCGAACTGAGCCGGAAAGTGCCGTGTAGCGGCGATCAGCAGGCCGAGCGCATGCTCGGCGACGCTCGACGAGTACGCGCCCGCTGCCGACGTCCACACTCGTGACGCTTCGCCGGCCAATCGCCCTGAGGCGAGCCATGACTCGACGCCTGCCGACGGCAGCTGCACCCAGCGAACGGAATCGGGAAGGGTCGACGGGAACTGATCGGGTGAGCCAGTCCACACGACAGCGTCGGCGTCCGGGTCGTCGACGACGACCGCACCTGCCCGTTCGATCGCGACTCGCAGGTGCTGGGGCTGCGTCGGGCCGAGGTGAACGGTCGTGAGCGGTGCCATGGGTGTGGAGTCCTTGCTGTAGTGGGAGTGGTCGACGTCGATCAGCGAAGATCGAGTACTACCTTGCTCGCCCTGGTCCTGTCGCCGGCGATGGCGATGGCCTCGACCGACCGCGACAGCGGATAGGATTGAGTGAGAACGGGTTTCACATACAATCCTTCGGCCAGCAGTGCAAGCGCGGTATCGAATTCGGAACCGAACCTGAAGGCTCCGACGAGTTCGATCTCGCGCGTCACAAGCAAGTTTCCCAACAGCGGGATCGTGCCGGGGGGCAGCAATCCGAGCTGTACGACGCGTCCGCCGCGTCGCACGCTGGTCACGCATGTGGCCAAAGCCTGTGGGGCACCCGAGGCTTCGATGGCGATGTCCACGTCCGTGGGTAGATCGTCGGTATTCGTCGCGATCACCGTGGCGGTGGCTCCGACTGCGGCGGCGATGGTAAGTGCCTCCGGCACGAGGTCGGAGACGACGATCTCCGCTGCTCCGGCGTGCACGAGAACGGCGACGGTGAGGCAGCCGATCGGGCCTGCGCCGGTGACGAGCACACGCCGACCGCGAACTTCACCCGCGCGCGAAACCGCATGCAGTGCAACCGAAAGTGGCTCGGCTAAGACGGCGAGTTCGAGACCGAGACCCTGCGGCAGCTCGCGAAGCTGGTCGGCAGGAACGACGATCTGCTGGGCAAATCCGCCTTGCACGTGCGGCATCCGTGCGGCGCTACCGAGGTAGCGAGTGTCGCGACAGACATTCTGGCGGCCGTCCACGCACTCGGGGCAGACTCCGCACGGAGTTGCCGGGTGCACGGCGACCGGCGCACCAATAGCGGGCCCGTTGGTGCCAGGACCCAACTCCGCGACAGTCCCGACCACCTCGTGGCCGAGTACGAGAGGCTCTTCGACGAGAAAGTCGCCGACGCCGCCGCGCTGGGCGTAGTGCAGATCTGATCCGCAGATGCCGCCGAAGGCAATCGACACCGCGATCTGACCGGGGCCGGGCGTTCGGGGTGCCACGTCGTCGACGCGGACGTCCCCAGCCCCATGTACAACGCAAGCAAGCACAGCAGCGAGCCTTTCGGGTCAAACGACGGCGGTCATGCCGCCGTCTACGTAGACGATCTGCCCATTGACGAAATCCGATGCGGGCGAGACGAGGAACAGCAGGGTGCCGACGAGCTCCTCCGGCTTGCCCCACCGCTGGGCGGGTGTGCGCCCTTCGAGCCACTCGGTGAAGGTCGGATCGTTCACCAGAGCGGACGTGAGCTCGGTATCGAAATAGCCTGGGGCCAAGGCGTTGACGGTCAATCCGTATTTCGCCCAGTCAGCGCACATGCCGCGGGTGAGCATCTTGAGTGCACCCTTGCTAGCCGCATAGGGTGCAATGCCCGCCCTGCCAAGTTCACTCTGTACCGAGCAGATATTGACAATCTTGCCAGCACCGCGCAAGACCATCGCGCGAGCGAACTCGCGCCCGACCAGAAAAGCACTTGTCAGGTTTGTGTCGATCACGCGGTGAAAATCGTTGTCGGAGAACTCTAGCAATGGGGCACGATGCTGGACACCGGTGTTGTTGACAACTATGTGCACTGGTCCGACTTCCCTCTCGACGCGTTGAGCGGCGTCGGTGACCGCTGCCGAATCGATGACGTTGAAGGCATAAGCCCGGACATCCGCTCCGGTCCGGTCGGCAATGTCGGCTCGCGCGCGCTCTAGAGCTTCTGGATCTCGTCCGTTGAGGACGACGAGGGCTCCGGCTTCCGCGAGACCGGTCGCCAAAGCACGACCGATACCTCGGCTGGACCCGGTCACGAGCGCGACGCGTCCGGAGATGTCGAATGTTGGGTGACTGGTCATACGCGTACTCCGCTCCACGACTGACCGAGATCGATCGATCCGCGTTCGGTCGCCCAGCCGACGAGTGCTCCGCGCAACGCCGCGAACAGCTGACGCGATCCCTGCTCAGCACCCAGGCCGACCGTCTCGATGAGATCGAAGATCTCACGTGGATCGAACAACAGGTTCCACAGGAACAATGCTTCGTCACCGACGTCGGGAACACCGAGTTCGGCAGCGGCTTCGGCCAATCCGGCCTCCAGAGCCTCGGCCTGCACTGTCAGGTAGTACGTCTCCTGGCGTAGACGGTCGAGGTAGCCGCGCCTCGACCGACTCGAGACCATCGCCTCGCCGTGCTCGACGACGAGATCGACCCAGCACCGACACAGCAGTTCCACGCGCTCGAGCCCGGTTTCGTCGAGTGTTCGCCCGTAATCACGCATGCGGCAACCGACTTCGAATCGATACTCGGCGAGGATTTCCTCGACCGATCCGAACTGCCGATAGGCGGTGGCGGGGGACACCTCGGCCTCCTTGGCGACGTCGGTCATGTTGACGGAACTGTTGGGCAGTTCTGCGAGCCGGACGGCCGCAGCGATGAGGTTGCGTCTGTTGCGCTCGGTGTCACTGCGCATCGGCTTCTTCGCTGCTGGCATTCGCGCGCCTCTCGTTCGAGCCTGTTGGGGCGGGTCTTCGTCGGTGCTGGTTCCTACTGCGTCAGGACTCGGTCACCGTAGTGATGCGAGGCCTCGGCCGAGTCTGGCGACACCCTCGGTAATCGCGTAATCACTGGCAGCGTAGGACAGTCGCAGGTGTCCTTCACCATGGCGACCGAACTCTCCGCCCGGCCGGAGTGCGACACCGTGCTCGCGGAGCGCCGAGACGACCTGTACCGAAGGAAGATCCACCGAGTATCGGGGGAAGAAGTAGAACGCGCCCTCGGATACACCGATGTCGAGGCCGGGGATCTTCGCCAGCTCGGTGGCCATGAGCTCGCGTCGCTGCGCATAGATGGTGCGCATGGCCGCGACCTCGTCGGAGCAGTCGTTGAGCGCGACGAGCGCGGCGCGTTGGACGGCGCTGTTGACCGACCCATTCACGGTGTTGTGCACCCGGGCGCAGGCGGCGATGATCTCTTGCGGGCCTGTCAGGTAGCCGACGCGCCAGCCCGTCATGGCGTAGCTCTTGGAGAACGTCTGGCAGTAGACCGTGCGATCGGCGAGGCCTGGTACGTCGAGAGCCGAGACGAACGGATCTGTGCCGTATATTAATTCGCTGTAGGCCTCGTCGGCGATCACGATGGTGTCGCTCTTGTGCAGTGTGTCGGCCAAGACCTCGAGTTCTTTGGCGCTGTGCACGATGCCGGTGGGGTTGGACGGATTGCAGAACACGAACAGCGTTGCGCCCTGCAAAGCTTCGGCCAGTGCGTCGAGGTCCCAGTGCAGGTCGTCCTGTAGCGGTACCGAAACGCAGTGTCCTCCGGCCAGATTCACGAGGTCCGCGTACAGCGAGTACGTGGGGTCCGGGATGACGACCTTGTCGCCGGGGCTGACGATGGACAGAATCGACGCGGCCAAGCCTCCCGTACCGCCGTGCGTGATCAGCACCTCGTTGTGCGATGACGCAGCGGCGGAACGAGCAAGTACGTTCTCGAAGACGGCGGCGCGTAGCTCCGGGTCTCCGAGTAGGGGTGAGTAGTGGGTGTAGCCCTCGCTCAATGCGTCGGCTGCCGCCGCGCGGATGGCCGTGGGAGTGTCGAAATCCGGTTCACCCATGGCCAGTGACACCATGTCTCCGGTCGACTGTGGTTGCTGCACACGCAACGACGCGTCTTCGACCCGTCGTACCGCGTCGGATGAGGAAAACGTGATCACGGGAGTACCGGACCCCTTCTGTTCGAAAGAGATGAGTTGAGCCTCTCGCATATGAGAGAAGTTTCGCATTTTATCGCCGGGTCCGTCAAGATCACGTCCCGGCCATGCCGTCGGGAGCGCCCTTCCAGCGACTCGCCTCGATGTCGCCCGCGGTGTCGCGAAGGTAGGTCGGCGCGATGACCAGTTCCTCGATCACCGTTCGGGCCGGCAGTGTTGCGCACAGAACTACGGCCCGAGCCACGTCGTCGGGTTGAACCATGGCGTCGCGGACCTCCTGGCTCGGCGGTTGAGCGCGGTTGTCCATGATGGGGGTGCTGACCTCGCCGGGCAGAATGCATGTCGCCCGGATGCCGTCGTTGCGAAACGTGTTGTGCAAGTAGGTCATGAAGTTCCGGACCCCGGCTTTCGCTGCTCCGTATGCGGCACCGCCGAGCAGATTCGGTCGCAGCGCGGCAAGCGACGACACTGTGATGATCGATCCGGCACCCCGCTCGATCATGTCCGGTAGCACGGCTTGGGTGAGCAGATAGACGGCCGTGAGGTTGACCCCGAGGACCCGATTCCATTCCTCCTCCCGAATCCAGCGGACGTTGAGGATGGTGCTCGCGGCACCGGCATTGTTGACGAGAATGTCCACCGGCCCGATCTCCCTGCGCACCCACTCGACCAGCGCGCTCACCTCGGTCGCGTCATCGATGTGCGTCGGCCGGACCGCGACGCTGCCGCCCCCAGCGGTGATGGCGTCGGCGACCTCGTCGAGCACGTCTCGGCGACGCCCAACGAGCACCACCGTCGCGCCCTCCCGTGCGAGGTGTTCGGCAGTGGCTCGGCCGATGCCTGTGCCTGCGCCGGTGACGAGTGCAACCTTGTTGGACAACGTGGGTGTCATGATCGGTCCTTCTGGTGGGTCGAGCCGTGTGCGGTCACCGGTCGGCGAGCGGTTTTCCTGCTGTTTCGACCAGCTTGAGCGTCGCTACTGCAGTGATCACCGCGGTGAGAATGACCGCGTATGCCGGGATGCTCTTGTTGCCGGACAATCCAATCAGCCAGTTCATCACCAGCGGAGCGCTTCCGCCGAAGATGACCGTGGTCATGTTGAAACCGATGCTGTATGCGCTGTACCGAACGTTGGTGGGGAACAGTTCGACGAGCTGTACGTGGATGACGGCGGCGTGACCGGCGAACAGGAACGCCAGGATGCACCCTGCGAGCGCCGCAAGCGCCATGTGGCCCTGCGAGATCAGGAAGAAGCAGGGGTAGGCCGTGACGGCCATGCCGACGGCCGACCACAGCAGAATCGGCTTGCGGCCGATGCGATCCGACAGCCGGGCCGCAAATGGAATGGCGAGAAGAATGGCGATGAGGCTGATCGCAGTGACGGCGAGGCCCTGCAGCTGACTGAAGCCCTGTTCCTTCTTCAAGTACGTCGGCATGTAGACGAACAAGATGTAGTAGCCGGGACCGTTCAGAGCGGGGAGCGCAATGGTCATGGCGATCGCCTTGAGGTGACGCTTGGATGTCAGCGCGACCTTGAGCGGATTGCGCTCGACGGTGTTGGCCTCGCGCAGCGCCTGGAAGTGCGGGGTGTCCTCGAGCCGCTTACGGATATAGAACCCGATGAATCCCATGGGCACTGCAAGCAGGAACGGGATTCTCCACGCCCACGATTCGAGGACGCTCTGGCCGAGGATCGAGATGAGCGCGCTGGACAGGAGGCTGCCGAAGAGCAAGGCGGTGAATGAACCCATGGCCAACCACGAGGTGGTCCGCGCACGCTTGTCGTCGTCCGAGTACTCGCCGACAAACGACATGGCTCCCGAAACTTCTCCGCCGGCGGAGAAGCCCTGAATCATCCTCATCGCGATGAGGAGAATCGGTGCTGCCCAACCGATGGTCTCGAAGCTCGGGATCAGTCCGATCGCGGCTGTGGAGCCGGAGATCATCAGAATCAGCACTGCCAGAAGGGATTTACGGCCGAACTTGTCACCGAGATACCCCGAGATCACGCCACCGAACGGCCTGACGAGGAAGCTGACGAGGAATCCGACATACGTGAGCATTATTCCGCCCGACGAATCACCACCGGGCGCAAAGACGATCGCGAGCGTGGGAACGAGCAGACCGTAGATGCCGTAGTCGTACCATTCGACGAAAGATCCGATGGTGCCGGCGACGGTGACCTTCTTGACCACTTTCGCCTGGCTGTTCGCCGTCGGTACGTCCTTTGTTGCTGTCATGATGTGTCTCTTTCGGATTCGCTGGAGTCATGGTGTGGCCGAGCTCGTGAGAGATGTGCCGTTGCCCAGCTGCAGCGATGGGCACCGAAGTGGAGAAGGGTGTTGGGGTCAGCGGGGAGCTGCCGCGTACATGGCCGCGACCTCCGCGTCGAGGGCAAGCTCGCGTTCTGCGATCTTGGCGGCCCCGGCGAGTACTTCCTCGGCCCGTGACGGCGGAACGACGATGACGCCGTCACTGTCGCCTGCAACGATGTCGCCTGGGTTACAGACGATTCCGCCAAGTGCGACGGGAGAACCGATGACACCGGGGCCGTTCTTGAACGGACCGGCAGGAGTGATGCCACGGGAGAACATCGGGAACCGGAGTTCGGCGATGATGTCGCGGTCGCGAACACATCCGTCGACGACGGCACCGACCGCACCGTGCGCTGCGAACCGCTGAGTGAGGTTGTCGCCGATCACCGCACGGTGGAGGTCACCGAACCCGTTGACCACGACGACGTCGCCGGGGCGAATGTACTCGAGTGCGTCGATGATCGCGGCGTTGTCACCGGCGGCGGTGAGAATGGGCAGCGCGCTCCCGACGAATCGCGCGCCGTTCCACACCGGGGTGATTCCCGCGTCACAGATACCGAGCCGGTCCATGGCGTCGCCGAGGTTGGCGACGGGGTACCGAGCGAACCGGGCGATCAGCTCTGCAGACGGGCGGGTCCAGCCTTGTTCTATTCGGACGAGCGGAGTGGTGGTCAACGAGAAATCCCTTCGAGAGCGGAGCCACAGCAGATGTCGCAGTGCTTTGAAATGAGAATCTATTCTTGTTTGGGAGAACTTTCCCGTTTTTCGCGAGATTGGTCAATGGGTTTGTGTGAAGACTGAGTTACGGCGCGTGAACAGCGTGTGCTGCGTGACTTTCGCGGACCCGCTAGGGCCGTCAGATTGCGGCAGCAATCCCCGTGGGAACACCGATGGAGCCGAAGATCGACGCCATGGCCCGCCCGAGTGTGTACAGATCCTGCTGCTGTGAGCGATACTCACGTACCGCTGAATCTGTTGTCGTCCATCGAATTTGAAGCTTCCTGCCCGGACCTGCTTGACCGAGCAGCGACAGCGAGACCCGTGTTGCGATTGCAACGATGGGATAGCCGGCAGTGAGCGATCTGGCTCGGCCGAGAATGATCAACTCGTCCGAGTGTGGAATCTCGATTGCACCGATAGGGATTCCGTGCGAGGTGATCTCCGGTAGTCCTACCGGGTGCAGCACGGGCCCGTCCAGTCGTAAACCGACGTGGTCGGATTGGGGGCCGACGGTGTAGATGGAGTCCTCCAGCAACTCCCTCATGTCTACCGCAGCGTCGATCTCGGGGCCGTCGGTCACGTCGATCGTCCAGGTCTCGCGTCGAAGATTCGGCACGACGACGAGCGGATCGAACAGCGGTATGTCGGAGTAGGGGTGGAAGAAACTCTCGTAATCGGTTCGCACACGGACGATGTCACCTGATCGGAGGCGCTGGGGAAAGCCCATTCGTGCGTCCGGAGCAGCACTGCCGAGGAAGAGGTCCGTCTCGATGTCGCCGTTGATCGCGAGGTAGAGCCGGATCCCGTCCCGCACGTCGGTCACCGTGACGACGGATCCGCGTCCGACGCACACCGGCTGCCACATCGAGACCGGTAGGCCGTCGACCCGCACCGTCGCATTGGCTCCGGTGATCGAGATCAGCAGGTCCGCATCGGCGACTGCCGAGAAGTGCGACCCCATGATCTCGAGGCAGGTGGCAGCACGGTTGTTTCCGACCAGAAGGTTTGCGGCACAGGCCGAATATTGATCGGCAGCTCCGCTGACCGGTATTCCCAATTGCTCGACGCCGGTGCGACCGAGATCCTGCAGGGTGGACAACCACCCGGCGTCGATGATGCGCAGACCCGCACTCACGAGAGCTCGTCGATCGGCTGCAATGGAAGCCCGAGGCGGTCGTTCCACTCGGATGCGTCGAGCGCGACGAACGTGAAGTGGTCTCCGGGGCCGTACGCAACCACAGGATCGCGATGAATGTCGAACAGGGCCAGCGGTGTTCGACCAAGGATGCGCCATCCGCTCGGACCTGGCGCGGGTCCGATGATCGAGTTCTCACCTGCTGCCATGACGGCACCGCCCGGAACCGCGGAACGTGGTGCCGATCGACGGGCGAGCGGGCCGCCCAGATATGGCGCGCGCATCATGGGTGCGGTGCCGGATCCGAGAAGCTCGACCATGTGCGCGGACTCGGTGAACCGGGCGACGAGTTCGCTCGGAGAGATGCTCAATTCTTCTGCTGCAGAGTCCAGATCAGGACCGAAGTCTCCGCCGAATACGGTCGGAATCACAAAGCGGCGGCCCGGTACGCCGGTAGCGTCGGCTTTCAGTGCTGCGTCGACAGCCTCGGACAGAGCGGCGTCGATACCGTCCGCGTCGTGTGTCGCGCAATCATATTGCACAAGTATGGAATCGAGCCCTGCGACGATATCGGTCACGCCGTCGACCCGCGCCGCCAGTACCTGTGTGCGCACGGATCGGGTTGTGCGTCCCCGAACTGTCTTGTCGGCGGCAACCACGGTCAGCATGATCGCCGCATCGCCGTACTGCCGGTGGTCCACCCGGACGGCCGCCTGCGTATCGGACATCGGACTGATTTTCTCGGTTTCCGTGCCGACGCCCGGTCAGGCGTTGACAGCGTGGCGTGCGGACAGAATGGTACGCAACGGTGCAACGTCCACGCCGGCCTCGTGCAGTGCGCGATTTATCGAGCGCGCATTGTCGATCGCATCCGCGTTGTCTCCGTGCAGCAGAACCAGATCGCACACCTGTGGGACGTCCTGTCCGTGCACCGATGTCACGACGCCTTCTCTGATCATGCGCACCGTGCGTGCGGCGATGGCGTCGACGTCGTGGATGAGGGCGCCGGGTTCGGTTCTGAGAACCGGGGTTCCGTCGTTCTCCATGCCGCGGTCGGCAAGGAAGACGAGTGCGACCTGCAGTCCGCGAGCCCGTGATTCCTCGGCGAGCAGTCCCTCCTGCGTGACGACGATGAGCGACGGATCGAACGACGCGACAGCGTCGGCGACTCCCCGTGCGTGGGTTGCATCCGTCACCGTCAGGTTTCCCATGCGTCCGTGCGGGTTCACGTGCGAGATCGATCCGCCCTGTGCCTTGACGAAGGCGCTGAGAGCTCCGATTTGGTACAGAGTGTCGGTGCGGATCTCGTCTTCCGTGCATGCCATCGCACGACGACCGAAGCCGACCAGGTCGGGATATCCGGGATGCGCTCCGATTTCGACACCGCGCTCGATACAGGCGCGAACGGTCTGCTCCATCACGCGCGGATCGCCCGCATGGAACCCGCACGCGACATTGGCCGTGGTGATCAGGTCCAAGATGGCGTTATCGTCGCCGAGCGAATAGTTGCCGAAGCTTTCGCCGATGTCAGCGACGAGAGCTACCGAATTGTGCGACATGAATTCTCCTGGAAGTCAGGGCGACTTGGGCGGGCCGACCGTCAAGCGTCAAACTACGACACTCTTCTAATATGCGAATACCTTCTCATTTGGCACCCGAGCTGTCAACGGTTCATGCAGCGTCCGAAGATCGTTAACAAACAAGTTACCTATGAACGAGAGGTCTACCGAGCCGGAAGCGAGTTATGATCCACGCGCCTATGCAGTAGGCAAGATCTCCCTCCCGATACAGCTCGAGACGCCTACGCGATGAGTGCTACTTCCGGGCTGTACGTCGCTTGGGTAGAAATTTTGCATACGCTGGGCGGCCCCGCTGTGAAACAGTCCGCATATGGACAACGCCCCCGCGCGCCGCGGCGCAGGGAGCTAAAGCCTCTGTGTACGTTCAGCGGTCGAACCGGGAGCGTGGGTGAGAGTTAGCTGTCGACAGTGACTTCGATGACTATTTCAGCTCACTGGTCCCAGTATTTCAGCCGATCGTCGACTTGAGGACCGGGCTGGTCGTCGCACACGAGGCACTCACCAGGTGGTCGGCTTTCCGGACACTTCGCCAGAGCAGATCTTCGACGTCGCTCGCAGACATCGCGGAGTTGGCTGCGTTCCTTGGGTCAAATCGCGCGACCTGGGTCACCGGTGGTCTAACGGCGTCGCTGGTGTGAGCGGACGAACCGCGGTCATGTTGTTACGTGAGCACGAATCATCGACCTAAATCTGGCCCCACGGGCCGTTTTGGAGACACCCATTCTCGATAGTGTTCCGAATCACACCCTGCATTGGAGGATGAGGATACATGTCTGCCATCGGATACTTTCCGTGGAACTCTACCGCCGAACGCGGTCAGTCTCTTTGTGTTCGAGACGATTCCGGTGCTCTGACCTACAACGACTTCGCCACCCGAGTGGACGCATGCGCGGCACAACTCGCCGATCGCGGTGTCACCCGCGGCGACGTTGTCGCGGTGATGCTGTCGAACAGGGCAGAGCTGCTGATCACGCTGATGGCGGCGTGGCGCGCCATCCAGAGCCAGTAGTCGTCCCTGTACATCGGCATTCGTGGTCGCGGTGATCGACGCCCGCGCCATGATCGTGCCCACGAAATCGGTACTGGTACCGAGAGTGGCCGAGCTTCCGACCTGCCAGAACACGTTGCACGGGTTGGCCCCGTTGATCAGCGAGACACTGCCGTCGGATGCCGTGATCAGCGTCGATGCCGCCTGGAAGATGAAGACGGCATCCGATTTGCCCTGCGCATCGAGTGCCAGGGTTCCGGTGAGCCCGAGCCGTACAACCCTGCCAGCAGAGTCGGTCCGCCCAGTTCGACTCCGGTCGAGGTTGCTCCCGGCCGTCCGGCCACGTCGTCGTGTCCGGTGCTCAGGTCCGCTTTCGCCTGTGCTGCAACAGAATTGCGGTCGTTAATGACCCCACTGGTGAGCTCTCCCGGCGGGAATCCTGTGATGAACGGTTCGACGCCGACCCCTGGACTCACTCCGACGTTTCCGCTGATTTTCGACGGTCCGGTGTTGGTGATCTTGGAGCCGGCCAGTACGGCGTAGCTCTCAGCGGTGCCGAGTTCGACGATGGTGGGCTGAGCGCCGGCTGCCGAAGCATTGACCAGCATGAGCGCACTGGTTGCCAGCGCGACGTGCCGGCGAGGGCAATCAACGCAGAGCCCTTGCGTCGGGATGTGGACGGCGACGGGTGTTGCGGAGCGTACATGTGTGTACCGATCTGATGGAGGGGGTTCGAGTTAAACGTGTTGTCGCACAGCGAATTATGGGTATCGATTCCCCCGACGAGAGTCGACTGTGAGATTCCGCGACGGTCGACGATGTTCACTGGATTTCACCAGGGGCGTCGAGGTCTCGCAGAGTCCGTAGATCGGTGGATCGCCGGCCGACTGTCTGCAACCGAGCGAATGAGATGGAAGACCAGCGGAGGCTCATGGCCCACTCAGCAAACAAAGAGTTTCCCCGTATCTCTACGGTGTAGAGCAACAGCTGACCACGTGTATGGTCTCGGGTCAAGCGCAGGGCGTTGATGAACAACAAGTTTGTTTGTGGACCGAAAGCCGACTAGCGTGCTGCTTACCTTGATTTACCGAAAATGGTGAAGCACTTCATGACGCCCTCGGACCGATCCAATCAACTTCCCCGCGACAAGATCGATCGCGAAGACGTCGTATCAGCCGCCTTGGCCATCATCGATGGCACCGGACTCGACAGCCTGACCATCCGCAGTCTGGCCGCGTCCATCGATCGCGACCCGATGACCATCTACCGTTACGTTCCAACCAAAGAGGCCCTGCTGGACGCGATCGCCGATTCGATCCTCGGAGGCCTCGTAGCGGTCGACGAGACCGACACCGACTGGAGACGTCAACTGACGATCTTCGCGCGGCATTACCGCGAGCTCGCCCTCGAACACCCGCGGGCGGCAGTTCTTCTGGCGACGCGGCCCCGGGCTACGCCACTCGGACTGGGCACCACGAGGTCATTGGTGTCACTCGAAGGCATCCTCGGTGTACTGGCCACTGGCGGTTTCACCGTCCCCGAAGCACTCTCGGCCTACCGATTGCTGATGTCCTTACTGCGCGGGCATGTGCTCAGCGAGACCCAGGAGACAACGGATCATCCAGACGAGACAGGGGACAGATTGCGCCTCGCGCTGCGCAGACTGCCGATCGAAGACTTTCCCATCATGTCCGTCATCCCCCCGCTCATCACGGAATACGACGGTGCCCACGAACTGAACCGTGGATTGGACGTCCTGTTCAACGGCCTGCGCTACATGTCCACCTGAGGGGCCAACGGATCAACAACGGGCCGATGATTCAAAACTGTTCTAGCACAGCGTATGCAGACGTCTACTGGTAACCCTGCATTTCAAAACTCGTCGTATTCCCCCGGGCCTCGTGGCCTCAACAGGAGCTACCGAACTCCGATCGGGCAGTCTGCTTCGCCGACGACACGAGAACGAATCCCTGCGGCAAGGCATCGACCTGATGGCGTGTTGCCGAGACTTGAGCAGCTTGCGTGCTCGTATCACCGTCCGTGGAGGCGACGACGATGAACAGCGAACCGGGATCGTCGGGTAGTCGAACCACTGGGTCGGCCGTCCAGGGAGATTCGGGCGCAGTCAGGGATACTTGAACGGACCCCGATTGCGGCTTCGATGCGTGCAGCTCACCGAGGGTTGTGTTCTGCTGGTCCTGGGCAAGGCCGTTTCGGCTTCCGTAGACGCCGACGTCATCGACACTGTCGGTACACACGTTGATCAAAATCACCACGGAGCCGTCCGCGCTACGAGTGAGCCCCGTTTTGCCGATGACCTCGGTGTCGATCAGGTTGCCGCAGCCAGCTACCACCACCGCGACGACGAGCGGGGTGGCCGCTTTCATCAGACGCATCTCGTGAACGGTACGGGGTGCTTACCTCCCGCTGGCCGGCTACAGCTGAGCGGGCAACTTCCAGCTCCCTTGCTGGGGTTCGGCTGGTGCGCTCGTACTTGCCTGAGCCGTAGACATCGGCTCTGGCTTGATTGGTCTGCGCCCTGCGTGTGCGCCAGTACGGCAACGGTATTGAACACGTCGATTGGGCGATCGACGGTGTCCCGGTCTTCGCGAGCGTCGTCGCGCTGGCGGGGCATGCCTGATTTTGTCCAGGACGTTGTTGCCGACCTTGATACCGCATGGCCATGGGGTGGCAGCGGTGGATTCACAAGCGCCCGACTCGTCGACGGAGTCGCTATGTGGGAGGGACAGGGACGGTTGTACGGCACGGATGGGAGACCTGGCCGGCATCGTCTGACCAGCCCAGGCCCCGACTCCAGCTAGCGCTGCCCCGTGATTCGTTCGACGGCGGGTTTTCGAGTACGCATCAACCGGGGCGTAGTTGCGTGGTGACAGCTGAACTGCGATCGCAAGTCAAAGACACTGCGGCACAGCATATGCAGAGGTTTGCTGGTAAACCCTGCATATCAAGACCGGTCGTATTGCTCTGCGCCCCGACGTGGGGTATGTGCGGGCAGTCGCTGTCACGGTTCTCCGAGGGTGCCGCTGCCCGTCTTAAGCTGCAGATCATGGATCGACAGCAGCACGGACTCCGCGAAGACTACTTTCCGGCCGGAACCGTTGCTGCCCCAGGTCTATTCTCCATCGGCCCGTCGATACACCTCGATGCACCGTGAACTGTTGGAACAGTACGGTGAGCTGTCGTCGACCTGGGCGGAATCCGCTTTGGCTTCATGCTTGCGTCGCCTGTCGACGAGCTCGTTGTCCGAAGAGTGGGGTGTCGGTGTTGCCGACGCGTGGACGGACGGTCCGGATGCGTTCTGCGTTGTGTACCGGTACATGACTGTCGCGAAGACTCTGGGAATTCGGATGACACAATCGGGGCCGCCTCCTGTTGCGGATACGGCAGACGCTGGGCGCTTCGGCCGAGAAGTGGCCGACTTCGATATCGGGGAGCCGTTGGGGACCGTCGCGAACAACCTCCGGCAGGACAAGAACGGTGTCGACTGGTGGGGCTACCTCGACGCCGATACACCGGAGAAGACCACCTAATTCGTTTCGAGCAGCGCATGAACCGCGGCACAGTGTTTCGCAGCCGATCAAGGATGCCTTTCGTGGGTCAGGACCCATCAACAGGAAAACGAGATCGCGAACGTGCGCACCGAGGTGCACACAGGGCGCTATCACGACATACCAGACCCACCGACATCGCCGCCAATGGCCGGAACTCCGGCCCAGGCATGGTCAACGAGGTCGAGGACCGAATCGAAGCACTGCTGTAGCGCATCCTCGATCACTCGGCGACGAGACGAGTGCATGGCGATCCACGGCAAGGTCATCGCCGTGGATAGACATGGCTAAATCATGGCGGTGGGCGCTACGCGAAACCGCATTGCTGGGCAGAGGACCGACCGACTGTCGACCCTCACTTGAGGGTCGGAACGACTTCGGGACCTTGAATGCCCCGCGGATGAAGCGCGGCCGAGCAACAAAGCCAGCGAGCCCCCACCGAGCAGGCGAAGTTCGACCCCGTGTCTACTCTTTGTGGCCGTCTAGCCTGGTTTTGCGATTGACACCCTTGACTGAACGTACGTTCAGTCAGAAGGCAATCAAAGCGATTCATGGGCGATCGTCTTCGCACCGAGGGCTTCGAGTTCGGCGACGGTCTGCTCGGCGTTCGCGACATCGCCCGAGTAGTTGACGACGACGTTCGCGCCAAGGGTTGCGTACCGCAGGGCAATTGCCTTGCCGATACCCCGAGCGGACCCGGTGATCAGAGCGGTTTTGTTGCTCAGGTCAGTCATAATCGTGATGCTCCTTAGTGCCATTCTGCGGGAGAGGAAGTGACGGGAAAGCTCATGCGAGTCAGACGTTCTGAGAGGTCCCAAGCACGGCAAGCGTCGACTTCGCTGGTCAGCCGGCTGTAGATGGGCTGAGTCGCTGCGGCGCCCCCGAGGTGCATGAAGCCCTTAGGTCCGTAGAACGAACCGCCGGCCGCCTGCGGGTCGGTCGCTGCGAGAAGGGCCGGCTGAGCCGCCGATTCCCGCGTGCCGACGATGATGCCGAGACGGGAGAAAGTGCGCACCATCTTCACCGTCATGGTGTCCTTCGTTCGACCCATTGTCGGCTGGGCCGCAAGGAGGTTGGTCGGGGAAATTCCGGGGTGTGAAAATGTGCTGCGGATTCCCCAGCCTGCGGTATCGCTGCGACGTTGAAGCTCGATTGCGAACAGGCCTTGCACAATCTTCGAGCTGCTGTACGCTTTGGATCCGTTGTAGCTGTGTTCCCAGTTCGGGTCCTCCCAGTTGACCGCGTGATAGTTCGCTGCGAAACTGATCTGGCTGGTCACGCGGGCCTTGCCGGCCGTCAGCAGCGGGAGGATCTGCGCGACAAGCGCGAAGTGCCCGAGGTGGTTGGTGCCGAGTTGGAGCTCGAAACCGTCTTGGGTGGTCTGCCGCGACGGCGGGGTCATTACTCCGGCGTTATTGATCAACAGATTGATCGGTCTGCCGTCGCGCAGCAAATGGTCGGCGAGCTTCGCGATGGAGCTCAGGGACGAGAGGTCGAGGGCACGGACGGAGATCTGCGCGCCGGGGAATTCTCTGCGGAGGCGGTCGGCCGCGGCCTCACCTTTCCTCGTATTGCGAACCGGCAAAATCAGTTCCGCGCCTGCACTTGCCAGACGGGATGCGATTTCAAGGCCGATGCCGTCACTTGCACCGGTTATCAGCGCCAGTTTTCCAGCGAGGTTGGGGATGGAAACAAGGGTGGGCATGAGTGTGGTCCTTTGCTTAGTTGAGGCTGTTGAGGAGCGCGACGGCTTGGGGGGTACTGGCCAGCTGCTTCGGCGAAGCGGAGGGGCTTGACTGCGTCGACGTGAATTTCGGTCGTTTCGGGCTGCGACTCGATGATCTGCATGACCTGGGCGATGAATTCATCGAGCGGAACCGCGTGCGGGTTGTTCTGCTGCGGGAACGAGCGCGGTGCGCACCGACGGCGGCACCAGCTCGAGCACTTTGACGCTCGTGTCGACCAGCTGCAGGCGCATGGATTCGCTGAGCAGGTGGATCGCGGCCTTGGAGGCGTTGTAGGAGGGCGTCAACGACAGGGGAGTGAACGCCACACCGGACGACACGGTGAGGATCATCGAATCTGGTTGCAACTGAAAATGATCGATGAATGCGGCGATCAGCCGGATCGGGCCGAGCAGGTTGGTGGATACCGTTGATTCGGCCGATGCGAGAAAGCCCTCTGTGCTGTGCCAGTCCTCGATCTTCATCACTCCGGCCGCGCCTCGCGCTTCGACAAGAAGACCTGAGGGCAAGGGCGCATCGATCGGAACTGCTCCGATCAATGACGCAATTTTGCACCATCGGTGTTTCAGTCTCTGTCACAACACGATTGGCCTCGAATTCTAGCAAAGTCTGCGAGGTGGTTGACTGCTCGGTTAGCGGCCATGACCCAGGTATGGTCACAGAAAAGGACCTACCACAGGTCATTCGAAAACAACCGCGCGCCCGTGTCATCAGGGTGAATCCACAGAAGCGAGCATCGCTACCAGATTCCTTGCTGCGTCAGACGCTATCCCTAGTTCTTCCATCCTTCGGGACTCTGCCGCGATCGCGGAGGCTCGAGGAAACATCTCTGCCTCGTATGCGCAGACTGCCTCACTGAGCGGCTTGCGCGCCTCCAGGGTCTCGGCGATCGAGGTTCCGAGGATTGCGCCGTCCAGCATCGCTTGATTTGCGCCGTCACCAGTAGGTGCCATCAGATGTGCAGCATCCCCCAGTAGCGTCACGTCTGGTTGTGTCTTCCAACGGACATCCAGTGGGGTAGCCAGAATCGGGCGGGGAACAACCCGGTCGTCAGTGGCATCAAGCATCGCGATCAAAGACGGGTCCCAGGCTGAAAAAAGTTGCCGAAGGCGCGCTTTTGATCCGACGGGATCCGCCGCATCGATACGGTTTTGGACAAACCAGTTCTCGTCGCCGCGGATCGAGACAGAGACGCGAATACTTCCGTCGCCGTTACGTCGAGCCATCACGTTCAGGTTGTCTCCAATGGCGCGTAAGGCGAAAAACCCCTGCGGTTCGCCGGTCTTGTCGCTGTTACGAAACGAGTCTGCATACTCCCGCAAATTTTGCACGGTATCGCCCTATTCCTAGGCGAACTCTTGCCCTTGTCGTCAGAGGTGCGTGTCGTGCATATTTTAGAGAGCAATGTACTTTGTCTCGAGATACTCGCCTATCCCCTCGGAGCCGCCTTCTCGACCGAATCCCGACTCCTTCACGCCACCGAATGGTGCAGCGGCGTCGGAAATTACGCCCCTGTTGATTCCAACCATACCAACGTCCAAGGCAGCTGACACGTTGATCGCGCGATCGAGATTTGTGGTGAACAGATATGCAGCCAATCCGTACGCGGTCGCGTTGGCCGCCGTGAGTGCCTCGTCGTCGGTATCGAATCCGATCACGGCAGCCACCGGCCCGAATATCTCTTCCTCAAGTAACCGTGCATCGGTTGGAATATTATCCAGAACGGTTGGGGTGAAGTAAAAGCCGTCGCAGTCAGGTGCGGAGCCCCCCGTTCGCACGCGCGCACCTTTGGCGACGGCGTCCTCGACAAGCGATCCCACAGCAATCTGTTGCTTCAGGTTTACCATGGGCCCGATTTCGGTGCCCGGCTGGTCACCAGCGCCGACCGTCAGAGCGGTCACGCGCGCAACCAGCTTGTCTGTGAATTCCTCACGTATTGAGTTGGCCACAAAGAGCCTGTTTGCTGCTGTGCAGGCCTCCCCACCGTTGCGCATCTTGGCGAGGATCGCTCCGTCCACTGCCGCGTCGACATCGGCGTCGGCAAATACAATAAACGGGGAGTTACCTCCAAGTTCCATAGACGTTCGGAGCACACGATCCGCCGAGCTGCGGATCAACAGCTTCCCGGTTGCAGTCGAACCGGTGAAGGTGATCTTGCGTAGTCGCGAATCGGCCATCATCGGCCCAGAGACACCCGCAGCGTCGGATGTCGGCAACACTGACAGTACACCTCGAGGTAGTCCTGCATCATTGAATATTTGCGCTAGTAGAAGCATGGTGAGGGGGGTGTCCTCAGCCGGTTTTACGATCACCGTGCATCCTGCGGCCAGCGCGGGGCCGATCTTGCGTGTGCCCATCGCGAGCGGAAAGTTCCAGGGGGTGATGGCCAGCACGGGCCCAACGGGACTCTTGGTCACCAAGATACGACCCGTTCCAGTTGGAGCCGCAGCATATCGGCCCGCTATACGCACCGCTTCTTCGCTGAACCACCGTAGGAACTCCGCGCCATAGATTACCTCGTTTCGACTCTCCGACAATGGTTTTCCCATTTCGAGCGTGATCAACGACGCGAACTCCTCCGCCCGCGTGTGAAGGAGTTCATAGGCGCGACGCAACACACCGGCTCGGTCACTCGGTGCTGTTGTAGCCCAATCCGTTTGGACTGAATCGGCGATCTCCAACGCGGACAGTCCGTCGGCGGCTGTCGCGTCGGCAACCGCGGCGATGACGGCTCCGGTGGCAGGGTTTATGACGCTGAATCGCGCTCCGGAGGAGGATTCAGTCTGGTAGCCGCCAATCCATAGGTCTGTGTGTAACTGCGCGACGGTATTGCGCGGTGCTGTCAAAACTAATCCTCTGGTCGTGTGTGTCGGTGAACGTACGCATCTCGTAGGTTCGAGGATTCATTAAGTCCTGACTGTCACAGGTCCAGAGTGAGAGTCGTTGTTGCTGAACGAGAGACGCATGGCATCATGTATTGTCCCTCCGCCTGTTCGTCCAATGTCAGGACCGAGTCGCGGTGTTCGGGTGTTCCGGCGACGACCGCGAGCTCACAGGTACCGCATGTGCCGACACCACACGATGTAGGTACATTGACACCGGCGTCGTTGAGCACATCGAGGATGCTGCGGTCGGCTGGAACATGGTGTGTTGTTCCGCGCCGAGCCAGGTGCACATCGAAGGGGTAGTCGGTCGCCTCTTCGATATCCTTGGGTATGAACCTCTCGATGTGAAGGGAGTTCGTGGGCCAATGACTGCTCGCTTTGGTCGCCGCGTCGAGAAGGGCAGGTGGTCCGCAGCAGAATATTTTGGCATCGTGAACGACTGCCCCCAGTATTGCCGACAGAGGCAACGGTCCGCATTCGTCTTGCGGGAACAGTTCGACCATCTCACCGAGGGCGCTGAGCTCGTCGACGTAAGCCATTGCGGCTCTGGATCTACCACCGTAGTACAGCGACCATGGTATTCCACGGGAGCGTGCAGCAGCGATCATTGGGATGATAGGGGTGATGCCGATGCCGCCTGCGATGAAGACGTACTCTTGTGCGTCGGCTAACCGAAAGTGATTGCGCGGCAGCGATACATCAACTGTGTCGCCGATCGCGAGCACGTCGTGAACGTGGGCCGATCCACCACGTCCTGATGGTTCGCGCAGTACCGCAATTCGGTAGTGCTTGTGGTCGTCTGGGTCGCCGCACAACGAATAGGTTCGCAGATGCGAACCGCACTGTAGATCGATGTGTGCCCCGGCGTCCCATGTGGGCAGTTTGCGCTCTGTTGAGGACAGCTCGAGCTGAACTACGTCTTCAGTTAACGCGGTCTTACCTGTGACGGTGAGTGTCAGATCCGCAGTCACGGTCGGACCACGTCCGAGGTGCGCATTGCGACCGGAAGTGAGGTCAAGGCAGGAAAGATCAGGTCAGGAAATCTTGATCCTGCTCCGGCGGGTTCGATACGATCAAAGCCGGTTATCAATCCTTTGAGGGTCTCCTGGATTTGAAGGCGCGCTATGGGCGCGCCGAGGCAGTGGTGGAGTCCGCCGCCGAACGCCAGGTGTTGATTGGCATTGCTCCGGCGGAAATCGATGGAATTCGGGTTATCGAACACCGTGTCGTCACGGTTGGCTGCTGCAAGCATCAGGATTACGTGTGCACCGGCCGGAAGGACGGTGCCATCGGAGGCGGCGAACGGCTCGACCAGGTAACGCTCGCGAACATGCAGCGGTGAACGAAACCGAAGCAGCTCCTCCGTCGCCGTCTCCACGAGCGCTGGGTTTGACTTCAGCTCGGCGAAAATCTCGGGATGTAGCGCGAAGATCTCGAAAATGTTGGAGATGGACGTCCGGGTGGTCTCATACCCTGCATCGAGAACCGTGTGGATGAGTGACAGGACCTCGATGTGGGAGAGCTCGCCACGCGCTTCGGCCTCAAGTAGAAGTCGTACGTACGGGCTGTGCTCGTCGGCGGTTCGAGTACTCAGAAAGTCTTCGAAGTAGTCGAGGTAAAAGGTAGTAATCGCGTTCAACGCAGTCGTTTGCAGTTCGTCGAGCGGAACCGGAGAGAAGATCATCAGAAAGTCGTGTTGGCTTTCCGTCAGACAACCCCAATCCTCCTCGGGTATACCGAGAAATCGGCAGATGACACCGCGAGGGATGTCGACAGCAATCTGCCGGACGGCATCGATTGTCTCACCGTCCGTTATTTGCGACAGCGCGCTGGCGACAGATTCGGTGGCGAAGTCTCTAAACTGCGCTACCCGCCGCGGAATAAACAATGGGCCGACTACGTTGCGTAGCCTGCTGTGATCTGGCTCGTCGATCTGTACAAGGTTAGCCCGGAGGCGGTCACGAGCGGGGCTGTCATCGAGCCACGCAGGCGCGGTTGTTCCTGCTGGCTGAACCCGCGTGGTCGTAGACCGTGTGATGTCGCGAATATCTTGGTGGCGACTGACTATCCAGGTCGACTTCATGTTGGGCCACGGAACTGTGCCGAGTTCCCGGAGCTTCGCGTAAGCCTGCGCCCTATCGCCCGCGAGGAAACTTTCATCGCGGAAGTCGATTGGGAAGGCTGGTGAATTGGTGCTCATCGGGGTACCTCCGGAGGCGAGTCTGTGGTCGGGGCGTGTCACGCAGGGGAAAGAACATTGGTCAACTGGTAGATGCGCGCGGCAGTGCCGGCGAAGATCGATTCGCGCTCCGGTTTCGAGTACTGAGCCGTCAACCGTTGGTACGCATTGCATACGTTCGCGAAGGGGCCGGACCCGTCGGTGGGGACGTTGCTCTCGAACATGGTGCGGTCGGGTCCGAATAAATCCACTGTGGTCTCGACGTACGGACGCCACTCGGCAGCAAGTGTTTCCGAGTTTGCGGGTGGGTCGGCCAAGAAGGTAGGGGACCCTGACATGAACGACCCGAGGCCGCCCATCTTGACGGTCACGTTCTCACACTCTGAAATCGCGCGCATATCTCTCTCCCACTGTGGACGTTCCTGTTCCATGCGCCCTGCGTGGCGTCCGATGCCGAGCGGATGTCCCATGTGGTCGAGGACGATGGACGTCTCGGGGAAAGCGCGAGCGAGATCCGCTACGTCGGAGAGCTGGGGGGCGAGAACGAATGCGTCGAACGTCAATCCCATCGGTGCCAAATACGCGAAACCGCGCCTGAAGTCTTCGTCGCGATACAGCCCTGGTCCGAGGTCGAAGACGCCAGCAAGTATGGATGGGTCCTCGTCCCAGAGCGCCTCTTGTCTGATTCCTTTGAATCTGGTGGGTGCTGCTTCGGTATGCGCTGCCAGCGTCTCGCGTGCGGTCGACCGTCGTAGGTCGATCGTTCCGACGATGCCATCCGCTACGCGTATCCCACGGTAGGCGCCGCTTGCGCCCATAGCTGCTTGGCCGTTGTGGAATTCGGTCTGTCCGACAGTTCGGAATTTGTCAGGCCCGTCCATGCGGTACATCGACTGGGACTCGACGACGACGGAGGCGACGACGTTGTGTCCGTCGGAGACGTAGTCGACGTAGTCCTCGATGAGAAAACGTTTGCGCCGCATCACCATCTCCACGATGGCATTCGGCCGGTCGAAGAGATGATGGTGAGCGTCGATGATAGCAATGTCGGGGTCGATGGGCGTTTCGGGTTCGAAGGTCATGACGTTCCTGTCCTACGGTGGGCGGTGGGGCGGTTGCCGCTGTCGACTACGTGTTGTCGTCGTCCCAATTCCGTGGCGCGAGGTAGCCTGTCTGCCCTGCTTCGGTCCCCAAGGCGAGTATCGGTCCGTTCAGGTCCTCCTGCCAGACAAGAGATTCCATTCCGATATGCAACGGGTGGTCCTGTACGGTGTAGGCACTGACGCCAGTCTCACTTGGGTAGTGGGCGTGTTCACGCCATGACGGCGCGGATAGCAACAGGTCACCAGGTTCCCAATCGATGCGTTGCCCGTCCACGATGGAATATCCCGAACCTTTGAAGTGATAGTTGATCGCAACCGAACTATGTCGGTGTCCTCGTCCTTCGGGATGGGGCTTATGGCCGGCTGGGATCTGCGAGAGCGTTACGAAGAAGCTGCTCGTGGCACCTTGTTTGCGCTCAGTCGACGGGTTGTAAAGCGCCATGATCGTCCGCTCGCCGTCGCCGGGTCGCTGGGACATGAGGTTCGAGGTCTTGGCGTACGGCCAGTGCAGGGGTTTGTCGGGGATTGGTTCGATATCGACGAGGAATTCGTACCCGCGTAGTCGGGCGCCCTCCGGTGAGACAACATGATCGGGGGCCGCTCCGGTCGCCACCGCGACGGGTTCGTCCATGTCGATTGGTCCTTCGACGGGAGCAGTGGCCGTCCAGCCGCTTCCGACCGGCTCAAAGTAATGCGTACCCAGTTGGGCGAGCAAAGGCGCATTCGAGTAAGACAACCGCACCCAGAGGTCGTCACCGTCGTTGTGAAATTGGAACGGCTTCATCGACGGGATCGTGCACACATCCAGTTCATCGAACCGGAAGGTGACACCATCGGCGGTCACGCTGCCGTTGCTGCGAATGCCGATGTGCACCTGGGTCGAGTTTCGGCGAATACGCAGTGTCCGTTCACCTGGAAGTAGAACCTCGACCGTTACATCGATGCCGGGTGCGAACCCGCGGCGTGTCGATTCTGGATGGACGATGAGCGCAGCTCGCCGTCCATTGGCGGGCTGCGGGCCGGCCGCGAGCTGGTCGACCACTGCCTCGATCTCGTTGCGCGATACCTTGATCGGCGTCCACGGGGTGGGGAGATCCAAGTCTGTTCCGCTGACATCGGTGAGCCGAACACCTGAATTCAAGATAGTGCTGCGGTCGTTTGAGTCTGTGACCGTCATCGATCGATCCTCCTATGGTGGCGTGCGTCTCATTCGCACGCTTCTTCATGGACGTTAGGCGTCGTCCCGACAAACGTCGAAGACATATTCAGGCATCGACGCATAAGAGATTCCTTAATCCGTGCTGGATACCGTCTTATACGTATTCGTTGATGATTCGATGTTGGAATTCGTATTGGGCACCTTGTGGCGTCAACAGCTACCGTGACCTGCACCACAGGGTTTGAGTCGGGCGCTCTTGGTTCCCGTCGACCTGGACTCCACAACCGAATCGAGATACCCCTCCATGCATCAGGCACTTCCCGAACCTGTGCCGACTACGGCGCACACCGGGCCGAAGGGTCCTTCGTCCTCCGCGCCAATCCGAACGTTGATCGGTGTCTCCCTGGGCAACGGTCTGGAAGGTTACGACTGGGCGGTGTATGCCGTGTTCGCTCCCTTTTTGCCACCCAGGTATTCGACCCGTCCGACCCGGCGTCAGCCTTGCTGTCGACTTTCGTCGTCTTTGGCGCTGGTTTTCTGATCAGACCGTTCGGAGGTGTCCTCTTCGGATGGTTGGCTGATCGGTTGGGGCGAAAGTCTTCGCTGCTATTGGCGATTGGTTGCGCAACGGCCGGAATGTTGTTGATTGCCGCTGTACCCACGTACGAAGTGGCTGGCCTCGGGGCAGGTGCCATATTGCTGCTCGCGCGATTGCTGCAGGGCCTGGCCCACACTGGTGAGGTCGCCTCCGCCTATACCTACGTAGCTGAGGTTGCGCCCGCTCCACGCCGGGGCATGTGGTCTTCGGCCATCTATGTGTCGTTCACCATCGCTATCATCGCTGCAACGCTGATGGGCGCGCTGCTGAACAGCGCGCTGCCTTCTAACGCGATGACGACCTGGGGTTGGAGGATTCCGTTCGTGGTCGGGTTCGCACTGGGCATTCTCACGCTGGTGATGCGGGCTCGCATGCCCGAGTCGCGGGCATTTACGCAATTGCTCGAAGAACAGCCCGTGCAGCGTCAAAACATTGTTTCGGCTCTGTGGAAATACCGAGCCTCGGGCGTCCGTGTATTCCTGATCATGGCGTCGCTGTCCGCCCTCTATTACGCGTGGGGCGTAGCGAGTACGACATGGGCAATCAATGTGGTCGGTCTCAGTCCTACCGAGGCGTTGTGGGCGGGCGTCGCCGCCTTGACGGTGAGCATGTTCGTGTTTCCGTGTGCAGGAGCTCTGTCCGACCGAATCGGACGCCGTGGCAACTTTTTCCTGTTCGGTATCGGAGTCGGAATACTTGCCTATCCGATGGATCACCTTGCTCGCCAGGGGACCCTCGGCTTCATGGTCGCGATGACAGTGATGCTTTGCTTGTTCACGTTGGCCGGATCCATCCTGCCGGCGCTATTGTCCGAGCTCTTCCCGACCGAGGTACGCGCGACGGGCATTGCGCTCCCGTACGCCCTGTCAGCGGTCGTCTTCGCCGGGACGACACCGTATCTGCAGCAATGGCTGGCCGAGAATGATCATCCAAACACGTTCTCGGTCTACCTCTCCGTTGCCGCTGTCCTCGGCGCGCTGGTCATGTATTTCACTCCCGAAACGAAAGGAATTTCACTCACATACGAACGCAGGGGGAGCCGGTATGAAACGGCAAGATAGCGCCCCCCTTAGCCGAGTTTCGGGTACTTCTTCCCTTCTGGAAAGACTAACTTCCTGTACTCCGACGAGGCGACCCGCTCCAGGCCGGAAATGAACAACAGTCCGAGCGAACTGGAATCGTCCGGTCCGGTTCTGGCCATTCTGAGGGAGGGAGGCGTATGGTCCCCGCCATCAGAGACTATTCCTGGTAGTCCTCATTTAGTCGTTGAGATGAGGTCGCCGCGGCACCCTCCAATCCGTGGCGGACTGCGTCGAGCGTTGCCAGCTGCAGCGGAGAGAAATGCTTATCCTTACGATGAACAAGTACAATACGTTCCTTGAGTGAGAAATCGGGAACATCGATGGGCCTTAGGGCACTATCACTGCCGACTGCGTATGAGGGTGCGATAATGGCCCAATCGTGCTCGATAGCTGCTCTGACCATCGCTTCGGAATGCCCCAACCGAATGACGAAGCTCGGTTCGTCGTATCCCTCGGCGCGAAGCTGGGCCACCAAGTTACGTTGATAGACCACTTCGCTCGGGGCCCCCACCATAGGCAACGCCAACGCTTCGTCAACGGTCAGGGTAGTGCCGATTGCCACGAGATGCTCAGTCGCATAGACCGACAGTTTGACCGTCTGCAGCACTTCTGACTCTGTCGAGTCCGATAAGTGCCGCTCGTCCCAATTGAGTACAGCAAAATCGAACTCGCCTGACTCCACGCCCCGAATCGACTCCTCCGGCCGGGAGATCGACACTGTAATGTCGACGTTCGGACGTTGCTTTCCTAGTTTCGCCAGGATGGGCGCAAGCAAATAGGTTCCCACAGCCATGCTTGACGAAACGAGTACACGACCGGCATCCCCCGACGCGAGGTCTCCGACATCTCGACGTACCTGCGCTGCGCCAGCGAGTACGTTCTTTGCCCATTCGTTCGTCCTCTCCCCGGCTTCGGTCAGCACCAACCGGTTTCCGCGACGAACGAACAGCGCTGCACCGACCCACGATTCGAGCGCCCGTAGCTGTGCAGATACCGCAGGTTGGGCAACCATCAGGATTTCGGCCGCCCGTGTGACGCTGCGTTCGTCGACGACCAGCCGAAATACCTCCAGTCGTCGAAATGACAGCTGAGTATCCATACCGCACCATAACCTTTTAATTATCCCAGCATTCGTAGATCCGTAATTGATTTATATCAGAGGTGAGATCAACGTTGTACGTATCTCGTCATTACTTGCCGATTTGGGCCATCGACCTTCAGCACGAAAGGTGCTCATGACTTCAACTCTCGACGCTGCAGGCCGCGGAACCATCTCGGTCTTCAACGACGCCGAGGTGGTCGATGCTGTCGATCAGCTCGACGCAATCGCCGCACTTCGCGGCGTGCTCGTCTCTGCGTATCGCGGAACGGCCCGCTCGATACCCAAGACTATGTCGCAGTTCGACGACACCAGCACTGCGCATTCTCTAGGTGCGGTGGATAGTGCTGGCAATGTCGTTGCGTTCAAGAGCTGGGTCAATACACCAAGAGGAGCCTCTGCGGTGTTGACCTTGTTCGATTCCGCTGATGGTCGAACGCTGGCGGTCATGGCCGCAGGAGTGCTTGGCATGCTTCGTACAGCAGGTACTGCGGCATTGGCCACGGACATCATGGCCGCGCCATCAGCCGGAGAATTGGCGATACTCGGTACCGGACGTCAAGCTTTCCACCAGGTCGTCGCAATCCACGCCATCCGGCCACTCGGACTGGTTCGGATATGGAGTCCTTCCGAAAGCAGCCGCCGCAAGTTCGCGTCCAGGATCGCGACAGAGCTGGACCTGAGAGTCGAGGTCGCCGACTCCGCCCGCACGGCGGTCCGCGACATGCCTATCGTCACGACCGTAACCCGCGCGTCCGACCCGTTTCTCGACGGCGACTGGCTGGTACGCGGCGCGCATCTCAATGCCGTCGGCGCGATCCTGCAATCTACGGCCGAACTACTCCCTTCAGTACTCCCGCTCAGCGACTTCACGACAGTCGACGACGTCGAAAATGCTGCACGCGGATCGCGTGAACTACGGGAGCATTTCGGCAACGACCTTGGCTCGGTCCTTTCGCTCGGTGAGGTCCTGGACCGCGACGTGAAAAGGCCCACTGATCCGCGGCTCACTGTGTACAAGGGGCTCGGTTCCGGGCTGACGGACCTTGCTCTTGCGGCGCTGGTTTGGAAGAGATCCCACGACACACTCGACCCGAAGGAAAACTGATGAGTTTCCGTACCGATCCCTCCAACATCAATGGGTCGATCGCGCCGTTGATTACGCCGTTCAAAGACAATGGCCAACTCGACACCGACAGCCTTCGCCGGTTGGTGGAATGGCAGATCGATGCTGGAACGCACGGTATTTCCATAGGCGGCTCAACCGGTGAACCGAGTTCTCAGACGATCGACGAACGAATCGAAGCGATCGAGGTGGTAGCGGACGCCGTCGCGGGCCGCGTGCCGTTCATCGCTGGAACAGGTTCCGCTAAACTCGACGAGACGCTCAAGCTCACTGCGGCTGCCGATCGTGCTGGCGTGGATGCAGCGCTCGTGATCACCCCCTATTACGCGCGACCGACCCAACAGGCATTGTACGAATGGTACGACCGTGTTGCCTCGGAGACACCGGATCTGCCGATCATCATGTACAACGTTCCCTCTCGAACGGCTGTCGAACTTGCACCCGACACGGTCGCGCGTCTACACCGTGACGTAGTCAATATCGTTGGGATCAAGGAGACGACCAGGGATTTCGAGCACTTTTCGCGCGTGATAGAAGCAGCAGACAAGGGGTTGCTCGTCTGGTCGGGAATCGAACTGTTGTGTCTGCCTCTTCTGGCACTCGGGGGCATCGGTTTCATCAGCGCAACCGCCAACATCGCCCCAAGGGCATGCGCTGAAATGTACGAGTACTGGATGGATGGCAAGTACGAAGAAGCCCGACGGATTCACTACGCGCTGCATCCTCTTGTGGATCTGTTATTCGTCGAGACCAACCCCACCACAGCCAAACTTGTACTCGAACGCGAAGGGCGAATCGACTCTGCGCACGTGCGCCCACCGCTCATCTCGACGACAGCCTCCGGTATCGCGAAAGTTGACCACCTACTCGCCAGGGCGGCAGGTCTGATGGAACACGAGAGGGCGGGCCGATGAGACTCGGCACGATGGTTATTGACGGACAGCAAATCACGGTGGCCAGCGTCGACGGTGCCACAGTTCACGACATCTCGACGTACGCCGGACCCGACGGGCTGGCGGCTCTTCTTGATTCGGTTGATCTGGCCGACATCACTGGAATCGATCTGTCCGCATATCCAGAAGTGGACGCGCATCGGGGATCGTGGATGCCTCCGATCCCCTCACCGAACAAAATTCTATGCGTAGGCTTGAATTTCAGTACTCACGCCAGTGAAGTTCTAGCCGAGGTCAGTGAACATCCGACCTTGTTTACTCGATTCCCGACATCCTTCGTCGGCCACCACGAGCCGTTGGTAAGACCCAGGGTTTCCCATACCCTCGATTGGGAAGGCGAGATCGCCGTCGTCATCGGCACCCGTGGGCGTAATATCGCCGCCGACGAAGCCCTCGACCACATCGCCGGGTACACGGTGATGGGGGAGAACAGCATCCGTGAATGGCAACTGCACAGCAAACAAGCGACCGCTGGGAAGAACTTCGACCGATCTGGTTCATGGGGACCATGGATCATCACGCGCGATGAAATTCCGGACCCGTCGGCGCTCGAGATCGTCACCGAACTGAACGGCGAGCAGGTCCAACACGGCAAGCTCGCCGACTTAGTCTCTGATATCGGAACCATCATCGCGTATGTCAGCACTTTTACGGAACTAGCACCAGGCGACGTAATAGCGACAGGTACACCATCGGGAATCGGACACCGACGGACACCGCCCCGGTATCTCGCCCCCGGTGACCGGCTGGTCGTCCGGATCCCCGAGCTACTCGAACTGACCAACGACGTGAGCGACGATGACATTGTCCCCTGAACCTGTCCGGACTCGATTCGACAAGAAGCACATTCAATTCACAGACCGCCAAGCTAGACGTGCCGGCGCGGGTTCTCATCAACACGGAGCACACTTTGCCTTTCGATAGCCCCTTTCCGCTGGTACCGATTCCTGAAACAGATCTCGCCGATTACATCCTCGGGGATATCGCGCCGCCAGATGAGAGCCTCCGTGCAATCGTCGACCATTCCTCCGGGCATGCCCTCACCTACGGACAGCTGACGCGTGTTTATGGCAGCAGGATCGGCGGGTTGTCGAGAAGTAGCGAGGTGAGGTCGTCGCGGAGTGCGCAGCGCGCGCAGATGCCGCGTCGGTAGTGCTCGGCTTCGGTGCCGCACCCGGTGCACTGGAAATCGGTCTCGATGCCGGTGCAGTCGACACAGACCGCTCTGTCCTCGACTCGTCCGGGGAGCATTCGCTCGAATCCGCATGCTGTGCAGTATCCGTAGGTGCGCACCGCGGAGTGGAAGCATGTTCCGCAGATCTTGCCGTCGGGCCAGCGCACGCGCGGTTTGTCGGCTTCACGTCCGCATTGATCGCAGGTGAATTCGCCACCGGTTCTCGGTCGCCCTCGAACGGTGTTGCGGGGTTGGATTTCAATGGTCATCGCGGATCACCCGGGCGCGACGCGGCCGGATTGTCTTGTTGAGTTCCACGACGTTCGGTGCCGATGACGTCGCAGTTCGCTTCTTGCGTTCGTCGGCTGCGGTGACGGTGACCAGGTCCTGCATTCCACAGCCGAAGATGTCGCAGAGCGCCGCCATCATCTGCAGCGAGACACGTTCGGGTCGTTGCGTGACGAGGCGGTAGACCTGCGGGCGGGAGAGGGAGATTCCGCGTTCAACCAGGCGGGGGATGAGGTCGGTGCTGTTATGCATGCCGTGTGCGGCCATCAGCTTGGGTAGGCGCCAGATGTAGTCGACGGTGCATTTCACGAGATTTCTCCTTCCATACCGAGAGCGTCGCTCACGGTCGCATCCAACGCCCGCCGCAATGTGCGAGTGCGGAAGTCGCTCGACACGCACGTATAGAGGGAGGTGGTGCTGGCGTGCTCGTGACCCATCTGCTGTTGCACGAACAACGGATCCCAGCCGTCTTCGATCAGGTGGGTGGCGTACGCGCGACGCAGTGAGTGCAGGTCCAACCCTGGCGAGAGCTGCAGCTCGGTGCAGTAGCGCCGGAACCGGCGTATCAGGGTCAATTCGGCAACCAGCGCACCACGTTCGGATGGAAACAGATGGAGTCCCGCATCGAGATAGGGCTGGCCGTGGGTGAGCCAATCGTCGACGATCTCGGGGGTCCAGTCGAAGACCGTCAGCACGCTGCGCCGTTTCGGGGGTGACCCGCGGTTGGCTTTGCCGTAGCGCACGTTGAGAACTCCGAAGCGGCCGAACTCGCGTGCGTGGGGATTGCGGGCGAAGTCGACGGTCTGCAGGTGACGTACTTCGTTGAAGCGCAGCCCGTAGGAGTAGGCGAGTTTGAGCATCACCGCGTCACGGTAGGCCGGCAGCCACCCCTTGCGCCCTGTCGCCGCGATCGTGTCGACCTGGGTGTCGGCGTGATCGAACACCAGTTGCAGCTCGGTCTTGGTGAAGGCACGCTTGGCCGGTGTCTGCTCGTTGTCCTGGACGTGTGCTGCGGTGTTCCACTCGAAGAACACCTGAGCGGGGTGCGTACCGAAGCGGCTCTCACACAGTCGATCCCACCCGTAGTCGGGGTGGCTGATGTAGGAGCAGAAGAACTTCAGCGAGGTCTGATAGCTGCGGATCGTCGAGTCCGCGATTCGGCGAATCGAGCGGAGGTCTCCGAAGTATTCCTCCACCATGGCCGGGGTCCATGCCCACGGGAACTCGTTGGTGTAATCGATGAACCGCACGACCACCTGTTGCCGTTGCTCGATGGTACCGAGCTACAGATTTCGGCAGAGCTGCCGGTTCCGCCATCCCGTGAGCATGTCTTTGACCGTTTGCTCCTCGGGATGCAGTGCCGTCACCGACTCGACCAGGACGACGCGTCCGCTCTTGTCGACCCCCATGACACCCATTCTTCGTCTCGTTCAACGAATCAATGATTCACCAGATGAATCAATACTGCCAATAGCACTGCCAGCCTGTGATGTTGAACAGCGAAAACTACAGGCTGATGATGCCTCAAGAAGGGCGTCCGAACGGGCGACCTGCCAAACAGCACGTAATATCCTCATTTTGAACAGATTTCGTACTTCACCCAGAGAAGCACGAAGTCAGTTTGCCGGAGCTGAATGATTCATCGGATGCAACATGCATAGGTCCACCTGACATAATCTATATTATCGGCAACGAATTTCGTTATCGACAGACGTGGCCGGGGTGGGATCGCTGGACCGCTGGTTCGTCATCCACGTGCTCGGACGGCAGTCCGACCGGTTGCTGCAGTAACGGGTTGCCGAGCTGACGAGCAGCCGCGATCACGTTGTCGACGCCATCGACAACGAACGTCGCCGCATCGAGCGGGACCTGCAAGACGGTGTCCAAGAGCAACTGGTTGCCCTGGGAATGCTCATCGGCCGCGCACGTCGCGCCGAGAAGCCCGACAAGGTGCACGAACTCCTTACCCAAGCCCACGTCGCATCCCACGAAGCGATCAGCGAGCTGCGCGAGGTCGCCAACCGGGTGTACCCGATCGCACTCGATCGGGCCGGTCTCCACACTGCGATCGCGACGATGGCCGAACGGGCGAGCATCCCCGTCCGACTCACCTACGCACCTGACAGGGCGGCTTGCCCACACTTCTCCGAACAGACACGGTGGTGACTGAAATCGTCGCTCGCACCACTCGCCCACTGCATAGAAGCACCCGCCGCCCACTGCACGAACGCTCCCATCAGGCAATAGCTCCTAGGCCCGTCAGAGTCGCACGCGGCTGCCCAACGTCCGATGCCTACCGAGGTACGAGAGACTGTCGCACATGAAAGGTGCTCGAGCGACCTCAGCAAAACTGCCGCATCCTCGGTATCGGCTTCCGATTGCCGGAGACGTGCTTGGCCTTGATGCTGCCAAGCCGGTGCAAAAAGAGATGGCGATGGCCGACCAACTCGGCGGAATCTACGAGCGGAAGATCTTTGGCCACCGACTCGTCGTGGTTTCGGATCCAGAGCTCGTGTCGCAAGTCAACGACGAGGAGAACTGGGCGAGGTTTCTGGCTCTGCCTCACCGAAAGCTACGGGCACTTGGCGAAGACGGACTCTTCACTGCTTTCAACTCAGAACCGAACTGGCACCGTGCACATGCTGTTCTGGGGCCTGCGTTCAGCAAGTCGTCCATGCGTGGCTACCACGATTCGATGCAGGAGTCAGTGAGTGAACTGCTGAAGGCCTGGGATAGACACGCTGGGTCAACACCTATCGATGCTTACGCAGAATGCTCCAAACTGGCCTTCGATGTGATCGGACGATGCGCCGTCTCACACGACTTCGGCTCGTTTCGCCAGCCTGTACCGTTTGCGGACGCCGTCACCCGCGCGCTCCAGTTCGTCAACCGGTCTTCGAACGACATACCAGCAGTTCGGACCGTGCTTGGGCGAGGAGCTCTCCGTCAGCACCAGAACGACATTTTGTTTATCCGCAGCACCGTCGACGCGTTGATACATCGAAGAATCTCGAACGGAAGCTCAGGTCAGTCGCCACCAGATCTGTTGCAGCACATGCTTGAAAGTCCGGATCCGTCTAGCGGCCAGTACCTGACGCCAGAGAACATCCGAAATCAGATAGTGACATTTCTAGTCGCTGGTAACGAGACGACTGCCTCTACTACTGCTTTCGCCCTGCACTTCTTGAGCCGCCGACCCGACATATTTCAGGAACTACGGACTGAAATCGACGAGATCGCGCCCTCCGAGATCGACATCGGCTTTCAGGACGTGCCGAAACTCCGGCGCACGCGCCACGTAATCGATGAAACTCTACGGCTTTGGCCCGCGGCACCCGGCTACTTCCGCAAAGCCCGTGAACGAGGCGCGACCACCCTCGGCGGCTATCACGTTCCGGAGGGATGGGTCTTCGTCCTTCTTCCGCAGCTGCATCGCTCTGCAGCTTGGGGGCCGACCGCACGTGACTTCGATCCCAGCAGATTCGCTGCAGGCAATGCGGGTAAGTCCGATCAACGCATTTACAAACCTTGGGGCACCGGCCTGCGCGCGTGTATAGGTAGGCAATTCGCCCTGCATGAGGTTGTGCTGGCGTTGGCATCCATCGTTCGCCGATACGACTTGGAGGCGGATCCCAGTTATCAGCTCGATGTCCGCGAAGCTGTGACCTTAAGGCCGCATGGGGTGAAGCTCTCGATCTCGCGACGCTCTTGACTGTACCGTCGTTTGTCTAGATCAATCAGGAAGGGGAACCTGTGGACATCGTGAACAGCTGGCACCTGGTGGAAACCTTGGTTCCAGGACAGATGACAGTCATCAGCACTGGGGGGAAGGTCCGAGATTGGACCAAAATCGACCGCTTGTCACCTGGGCCCGAATTCGATCTGCATGGATTTCTGGAACTCACACGTCGTTCTTGCGCCGAGCAAGCTGTGCTCTTCAAAGGCCGTCGGCGCGAAGCCCGCATTCGCGCAGTACCGGTTCTGGGGCCGTCTGGGGAAACCCACGGCATACAGGTCTGGGTGGGGGACCCGGAGGTCGAACCCGATCCTGCGCGAACCGTTTCCGGAATAGCCTGGCTGCTCGAACGCACCGTCATCGAGCAGACAGTAGAGGCTTCCGCGATGTCCGGCGTCTCTGCTGCTGATCACGTACCGGAACGAACCCCGGCTGAATACAACGCCAAAGCCGTCAAATTCGACGGGTCCGAGGAGTTGTTCGCCCAGGCACTGGTCCCTACCCACGGTCAGAAGTGGGAGGGCCCAATGTCCGTTCTCCATGCAGATGGCCGAGTCATGCGTTGGCATTGCTGGGGCAGAGGGAGAACTGACCCTCCCAACGTCGGCCTCAGGCTGCTATGGCACGACGTGACAGACACAACGGAACCCGACAAACCAACATTGGCTGAGCTGGGAATGCCGAGCGGCCTTGAGAGCGGTGGAACACGCATCGCGGTATTCGACGGCCGAACCGGAATTTTGACGATGTGGTTACCGGAAGCTCCAAACTGGGTGAAATGGCGTGACCTCTCAAGCGGTTGCGGCGTGTTGCACGACGACGACCGGGCGACACTGTCTGACGCTCTGGAGAAGTGGACTCACGACACGTCTCCCGTGTCAGCTGATGTACGCATCCGTGCAATCGACGGCGGCGACGCGACCGACTGGAAGTGGCAGCAGACCCGACTTGAGCTGCGGCCATACCCCGGGCAACTTGGCGACCGGCTGGTCCTTGCGGTGCTCCCCGCGCTACAACCTTCCGAGCAGGCGCTTGAGGTTCCCACTCCCTGAAAGATCGTGATAGCTTCGCCCTCGGCACCTTCGACTCTCCCGGAGAGTCGAAGACTTCCTGTCGGCCGCATGGCCCTCAGACGCAGCCTTTGAGCACCACGTGGATCACATTTCACGTGGCTAACAAGCATGCGTCTTGGAGCCAAAATGCCGACCCAGAGTCAACTTCGCAATCAAGCCGGTTCGCCCCGCGGCCGCTTCCGCGCACGCTCGTATGCCTCGTTGACCCGTTGCGTCGGGTACTCCAGCGCTTCAGCTATCTGGCGGGCGGCCGGCGCGCTCAGCTTGCTCTGCCCGCGCTCAAGCGCCCCGATGTACTGGCTACTGACGCCGATTTCACTCGCTAGCATTCCCTGGGTCAGCCCTCTGGATATTCGCAGATCACCGAGGTACTCCTCGTCCTCCGGCACCGAGACGAAGTCGCTGATCTCGCTCCCGAATTCCTCGGCGCATCGAGCAAGAGTGTCTACACGGGGATGGGACTGGCCTCGCTCCCACTGTGAGTACGTCGTCAGAGCAACTCCGAGAACGCGCGCAACCTCAGCACCACTCAGCTTGAGTTCAATTCTCCGTGCACGCAGCTTGTCAGGTGCGAACCCACGCAACCGACGCCTCACCGATGGAACCTCACAGGAGAACACGATGTCACTTGTCTCAGTTTGGTAGCACATAAAGCATGTTTAGCTGCTAATGTATAGAATTGGTTGTTTAGATACTGGACATGCTGACTCCAGGCCGTTGAATGCGCCACCGCGCGAGCTCGTCCACGGCACGAGTCGTACAACAAGACATTCCCCCCAAGATGCAACGGCTACGCGTCGTATGGCGCAGCAAAGAAGGTGAGGTTTCTCCCGAATAGAGTGCTTCGATTAAGCAGACCCCAGATGCGCCGTGATTGGTCGTCCCGAAACGCATCCGGAGTCCTCTCCACCTACGGAACGAGCCCAATATCGGGCCAGAGTTGTATCCGCAGTGGCTCTCCCAGCCTATGCGGATCTTGCAGAACCGCAATCGGATCGGAGATTACCTATGACATCCGTCGTGCAAGCGCCGACGTTACACATGACTCCCAGTTGGAATCTCGGCTACGCCCCATGCCGCTCGGTCAGTGACCGCGTCGCCGGCCTTGCCGTGTGCTCACTGCCATCCGAGCCCCGCCACAGCAGGCACCGCTTTCTATGCGATGAGACCGGGTCAGTAATCAGCGAATGGACAGACTCAGATCTGACATTCCGAAAGCCGCGCTCACAGCCCCACTCTTTGAGCCGCGTGGCTTAGTAGCCCCCGATCGCGGTTGGCGTCCGCTCGGACGCCAACCGCGAGATGGCTCGCCAACGGACTCACCGCCCTGGGGCTGTTGCCGAGCCAACTCACTTGACGGACCGACGCGAAGGCCAGTTGCAACGCTTCGACCTCGTCGTGTACCGAACTGCGCGACCCGGCGGGAGAACACACCGCTGCCCAAAAAATCTCTCGCAGAAAGGAGATAGCGACCCACCATGTGGATCTTCCAGCAGCTGTGGATCTGGCCCGTCATCTTCGGCTGGCTCTGACTGAGGACGTGGGGCAATCGAATCGACATCCACACATGCCGATCCGATTGCCCCACATAGCCTCCCTGCTGGTCACTAGCTGAATTGCTCGACCGATCTAAGACCCAAACTTGTTGTAGAACAACAAATCTCGAAGGAGATACACCACAATGCCGACTCGCTCTTCGACTAAAGCACGCCACCGTACGATCCCTCGCCCTGTCGCAGCGTCAGCGACAGCAGCGCTCACTTTGACGGTGGCCACGATGTTCACCACCGCTGGATTCGCCGTTGCCGCGCCAGGGCAGCCCGGGGTGACCACAGAAGTTCCCGGCGGCCAGCCGAGCGTCACTACACCGTCCCCGTCGGTGCTGCATCAGGATTCAGGCACGACAGCGGACTGGCAGTACGTCGGCCCGTACGTGCCACCGGCGGAGTACCGCAACGCACCGACCCGTTCGGTTCCCAACTACAACGCGCCGGTCTACTACAGCGAACCCACCGTCGAGCAGACGCCGTCGAAGCCTGCCCCACAGCCCTCGACCGACGCTGTACCCGAACCTCATAAGGACGAGACGGTCGTAGCACCGGGTACGCCGGTTGCTCCGATTCAGGCTCCGGACAACACCGTTCGTTTCGGTGCAATCTCCGGTGAGAAGCCAAGTTGGTTGAGTCAGGACGACGCGGACCGTGTCAACAACACCGCCGCTGTGCTCGAAGCCCAGGGCGCGACGTACTTCAACAACCTCGGCATTCCGACGACACGCTCGGACCGGATGGCGGCCGGCACCACGGCGGGCGTGCTCATCGGAGGAACGACCTCCGCGGTCACGACCTACGCAGTCGTAGCACCGGCGGCGATCTTGGCCGGTGGCCTGATCGGCGGCACCATCGGCGGCATCACCGGCGCAGGAGTCGGGTCGGTTCTGATTCCCGGTGTCGGAGCTGTCCCGGTGGGTGTCGCCGCCACAGCGGGCGGTGCAGCGATCGGTGCAGCGGTCGGCGCTGCTGCAGCGCTGATTCCAGCGGCCGGTGTCGGCGCAGCCGGAGCGGTCATCGGCGGTGTCGTCGGCGGCGCATACGGTGCGGGCGAAAACCTCGGTGAAGCACCTTCGCCCGCCCCAGCACCTGCCCCGGCACCCACGCCAGCCCCTACTCCCGCGCCACTCGCGGCCCCGGTGTGGACTCCTCCGGAGGCAGCGAGCATCGCACCCGCGCTTCCGTTGGAGGTGCGGGAGATCGTCGCTGCGCAGCCGGGCGGTACCGATGTACTCGCCGCCGCCGATACCGTTGCAGCGCAGGCGGGATCGTTCCTGGATTCGGTTGCCCCTGCTGGATGGCACCTGTGACCTCGCGTCCTCGGCTCCGCGTTGCTCGCGTGGCGTTGGCTGCGGCCGCCACTGTGGCGGTCGTGGTCAATGCCACGTCGCCGGCGTTGGCTGCTCCGAGCGAGTCGGGCACGGACCTCATCACGGGGCCGTGCCCGGCGCTGTTCGCCCTCGGCGTGCAAGGGACCGGGGAGTCCGCCCCCGATGCCGCGCCGACGACCGATACCGGGATGCTTTCGCAGGTCTTCATGCCTCTGCTGGCCAAAGCCGTATCCGGTGGTACTGAGCTCGCTGGGCGGGCGTATGTGCCGTACGACGCCGGGTTCGGAGGCGCGGTGCCCGGCGGCAACGTCCCCTACACACAGTCGGTCGAGGGTGCGGAGACCAGCATCGACGCCATGGCTGCGGAGGTCGCTGCCGCATGCCCGGAGACGAAATTCACCGCCGCCGGCTACAGCCAGGGCGCTCACGCGGTCTCGACGTGGGCACAGAAAGTCGGAGCCGGTCAGGGGTCGATTCCGGCCGCCAAGCTCGTCGGGGTCGCCACCTTCGGCGACCCGACTCGGGCCGTGGGTGCACCGCTGTTTCCCGGTGCACCAGGGCAGACGACCCCAAAGCCTGCACCCGGCACCGCAGGGACAGAGGTCTCGAAGATCGAGGCCCTCGACCAGAACGCGCCGACCGGTGGAGGTATCGCGCCCACGTCGGACACGGTGAGCAACTACGGCGCGTTGACCGGCCGGGTCGCGAGCTTCTGCCAGTCCGGAGATCTCGCGTGTGACGCACCGTCGGATTCGCCGATCCTGCGGGTGGTGACCAACATCGCCGGTCAGTCCGAGCTCTCGGCCGGTGACCCGGTTCGGTCCCTGTCCTCGGTCGCGGAAGCGTTGGCGATGACCTCGATCAAGACGGCAGTGACGGTGGTCAACGAGGACATCAAGGGAACGACGCTGGCGAACCTGTCGATCGCTCCGAAGAAGTCCCTGTCCGAGCGTCTCGCGGCGGCATCGGATCCCAATACTCCGCTACCGACTGCCGACCAGGCGATCTCGGCTCTGCTCAAGGTGGGGACGATCGGGTTCAACGCCGTGAAAACGGTGGCGAAAGAGATCCTGACGCCGGCGAATATCGCCGAACTCGCCACAGTCGGGATGTCCAACCCCGTCGCCGCGGTCGGGTTGCTCGGAACCAAGCTCCTCGGCGCGGCCGCCAAGCTCGTTCCCCCGGCCACGACGTCGCGGTTGACCAACCAGGCCTTCACCGCTGTCAAAGACAACATCACCGACAACAAGGACCTGTTGAACCTGGCGACCCTGACGAAGTACTCGTCGACCATCGCTCAGCACGGCTCCTACGGGTCGACACCGACCACCCCGACAGGTGAATCGGCGACGGCGTTCGTGACCGACTGGTTCGTCGCGCTCGCCAAGGACCTGGCTAACGGTTCGACCGATACGGGCGGCATCGACGCCGACCCCAGCTCCCCGCTCCCGAGCACTGCGATCACCACCGCCGTCGTCACACCACCGGCCAGCACCAGGCCGACCACGACGACCACTCCGGCTGCTCTGCCGAATTGAGAAAGCCCCTGGCGCACACCTGCTGTGCGCCAGGGACTCTCGAAGAGAGGAACCAAAGATGATGACATACAACAACGAAGCATCGACCTCCCTCGACTCTTGGTTTCCACCCTTCGATCCCCTCGACGCCACCCCGGCGGCCGATGCCACACCGCCACAGAACGTTCCGGCAGCAGACAAGCCCGATGACACCCGGTCCGCCGCCGACGGGTCACACTGGCTTCTCGCGCCCCCACAGCCAGCAGCGCCACGACCGCGACCCGCTCGACGCCGCTCCGTCAACGCCCGCGCGCTCGGCATCACCGCGGCGGCCGTCGCGATGACAGTCGGTGTCGGAGCACTTGCGGTCGCTGTCTTCACCTCCGACCCGGACACCACGCCCGAGGTCGAGGCCGTGTCGACCCCAGCCTCGACATCGGAGCTGCCCGCGCCCACGACCACCACCGCTGCGCTCGCCCAATCCTGGTGCCCCGAATCGGTGACCGACGGGGTGGTGACCGGCGCGGGCCCGGGCGGTACCACCTCGGGAAGCGCAGCGATCCTGGCGTTCGAGCACGCCTACTACGTCGAACGCAGCGGCGCGGCCGCCCGCGAGATCCTCGCCCCGAACGCGCAGTTGAAGTCTGCAACCGCCGACGAGCTCCAACGCGGTATCGACACCATCCCCGCCGGTACTGAGCACTGCGTGAGCATCCGGGCCGCCGCCCCGAACACCTACGCCGTGACCCTCGAGCAGCGCTACAGCGACGGCACTCGCACCACGGACAAACAGACCATCAGCACCACCGACGCCGGTGGCCGCACCTTCATCACCTCGATCGGAGCAGCACAGTGACCGAAGAGCGCGCCGAATGGATGAGCGAATGGCTCACCCCGCCCCCAGAGAGCCCGTTACCCGACACCGCGGACCAGGGCGCACGGGTCCTTCCCCTACGTGCTCACCCCGAACCGGTGCCCGCCCCCGACCCGATACCACCGATGACTCTGGTCCTCGGTGCCTGCGGGGGCGCAGGAGCGAGCACCACAGCACTCGGACTGGGCAACGCATGGTCTGCTCGCGGCCACGACGTGGTCGTCGTCGACGCCACACCTGCAGGCGGTGATCTGGTCGAACGCGGCGCAGATTCCATGGTCAGCGACACCGTCATCGAAACCGCCTTCGACAGCTCCGACCCCGACAACGTGCCGGCCTCGGTCGCCGACTGCACCTCCGCGACCTCGGCAGGAGCACACATACTCGGGCGCGCCTGGCTGCAGTCGGTCGAGCCGGCATACCGGGGCATCGATCGCTACCTCCGCAGCCAAGTCGACACCTCGATCTACGACCTCGGACACCGCGGGTTCGGCCGCGCCGCAGCCGATCCGCTGCGGTCCGAGCCCTGGGCGGCGATAGTCCTGGCCGTCCATGCCCGCGCCGATGCCGTCAATCGGATGCGCGCGGCACTGGAAACCATCCGCTACACCGCCACGGATGCAGGCCCACTGCGCACCATCGTCGCGATATCCCACCAGCTCCCGGGAACACCAGGAATCGACCTCGACGAACTCCGAAACCACCTGCACGGCAGAGTGTTCGCCGTCCTCGACATCCCCTACGACCCTCACCTGGCCACCGGGCTGCCGATTACGGCCGACGAGCTGAACCCAGCGACGTCCGCTGCCTACGAGCAGCTACGGGCAAGCACCGTGCGCGCTGCCGCCGGAGGGCAGGGCCGGTGAGCATTCCCCACCTCGCGACCCCCGGCAACCAGACACCCCGCGGTGCGGGAGATCTCTCGATGCGCCTACCCGAACGCGAGCTCCCGATATGGGACAGGCCGATACCACTACCGGATCGTTCCCCGTCCCCGATGCTCTGGCTGCTCGGCGCACACGGCGGCGCAGGCGTGAGCACCCTCGCCCACGTTCTCGCTCCCGCCGGCGACTGCGGTGACCGCTGGCCCGGCGGGTACGGAAAGCAAAGTCCCTACGTCGCGATCGTTGCCCGCGAGACCGTCTCGGGACTGGTCAAAGCAGGTGAACTGCTTCGTCAACACACCGCAGGCCACGGTGGACCCTCCACGATCATCGGCCTGATCACCGTGGCCGACCGACCGGGTCGAAAGCTGCCCAAACAGATCCAGCAGACCCGCGACGTCGTCACTGCACTCGTCGGCCGCGACTGGCGCATCGGCTGGGTCGAGCAGTACCCACTCGCGCGAGATCCCAGCGGCCTGGCGGTCTGGTCACCGTTCGATCCGCAACCGGAGAAAAAGCGCAGTGCCACAGACGTTCCCGCCGACATCGCCACCGTCGGATCGGAACTACGCGAGGCCATCCTCCTCGACGTTCGACGCTCCACCACCCCGACAGAAGGAAAGCCATGATCCTGCACAGCCTGCACACCGGAATCGACATCCTCGCCCAGATCGAGCTCACCCCCGAAGCGCCACCGAAGTCCGACGGCTTCCTACGCCTGGGCCGCTGGCTCAGTTGGTTTGTCCTTCTCGCCGGTGTGTGTGCACTGGTCTACGGCGGCGGAAAATTCGGCTGGGAGAAGTACAACGGCGGGGCACTGGAATCGCCGAAGATCGTCGTCGGAGCCCTGATCGGCGGTGTCATCGCCACCAGCGCCGGCACCATCATGACCAGCGTCGCCGGATGAGCGTGCACAGGTGAAGACACCACCGACCGAGGTCACCGAACCATTGGTGCAGTTGCTGCAATACCTGCTCTGGTTCGCCTTCGCGATATTCACCATCCGATTGATCTGGGCCGCAGGACGTTTGGCCTACACCCGACGAGAGTCCCCCCACGAGACCGACGCCGCTCAATCGATCGTGGTCACGCTCATCTCGGCCGTGTTCGCCTCTGCCGCAACCGGTATCGCCGCAGCCCTGTTGACGTTCTGACCATGCGAGCGCCCCAGCATCGCGTAACGAAAGAGGTATCTCCGACCATGACCGCATCCACACCCGACGACGGGGCACCCCGCATCCGCGGGGCACGAGCATGGATAGCCGTCGGGCTGCTCGCAGCGGCACTGGCCACGGCCTGCAGCTCCGGCGGCACCGAAGCCACCGATACGGCGGCTCCGACCACCTCGACGGCCCCGGATCCGTCCGCACCACCGACCGGGGTGCGCTGGCAGGACTACCAAGGCATCGCACTGCCTGTCGGCGATCAGGGCCCGGCCCACAATCCGGGAAGCGGCCCTGTCGGCGGATTCACTCACGACCCGCAGGGTGCGGCCCTGGCAGCACTGCAACAGACCGTGCGGATCTCGGTCGCTCCCGACTACCAATGGCCATCGGTGGTCAATGCCGCGGTCGCTCCCGGACCTGCACGTGACTCGTTCGCCGTCAACCGGCAACTGATCTCGATCACCGCACCCCCTGCCGCCGACGAGCGTCCCTCGATCGCCGGGTACCGGATCACCGACTACACCGTCGAGCGGGCGGCTCTGACGATCTACACCACCTTCCCCGACGAATCGATCGCCGCATCCGACACCGCCGTCGTGTGGTCGGGCGAGGACTGGCGGCTACTGCTTCCCGAGCCCGGCGACACCACCGTCAGAGTGCGCTCGATCACCGAAGTACCGGAAGAGGCAACACCCTTGGAGAAATCGTGATGAGCACAGGACCGCGACACAATCCCGTCCCGTCGTCCCCGGATGACGACGGACAGGTCCTGGGCGGACGCCGGTGGACGTTGGTGCTGTCGGTGATCGTGATCGTTCTCGTCGTCGTCGGCGGCACCGCGGCCGTCCTGATCAACCGCAGCGCCCGCGAGATCTCCGCGCCGCAACCCGACACCGCCAGTCCCGCCGCGCCGCAGCCGACCCAGAGCAACCGCGCCGACTGGGGACTGCCCTACCTCGACGAACTCGGCTTCCGCGTCGAGGTGCCCCCGAACCCGAACGGCATCGCCCTCGACCAAGACCCCGGCTCTCGCCCCGATCCCAGCTCCGCCGACTACCAGAGCGCCCCGCCTGCCGGGGTGATGTGGCAGAAAGTGCAGAACTATCCCCTCCCGTTCTCCGCCTCCGACGGGCCCACCGCAGTCGACGGTGCCCTCGCCACCGGCTTCGCTCGAACCCCACAAGGCGCGGCCCTGGCGGGACTGCAGCTGGTGAACCGCAGCCAATCCACGTTCGAGGGTGCAGCGGCAGTGATGGGTACCCGAGCGGTCGCCTCGACCCCCGAGCTGCAGACCGAGCTCGACCGCAATCTCGCCAACGCCCAACGTCAGATCGCGGCCGGCAACACCGCGCCGCCGGCCAAGCCATTGTTTCGGCAGGAGGCCTACCGCCTGACCTACTACTCGTCGGACTATGCGGTGATCGAATACGCCGGCAAGAACGTCTCCGGCAATGGCTGGACCACGGTGCCGATCGAGCTGCTCTGGCGCGGCGGCGACTGGTCCCTCAAGCTCGCCGAGGCGGGCAAGGTCGGCAACACCCCGACGTTGGCGGGGTGGACGCAATGGCCCGGAAAATGACGACCCTCGCCCTCCGGTGCCTCCGGTCGACAGCAGTGGCACTGGTGATCGTGCTTGCGGTGATGCTGACCGGCAGTGCGATCGCGGCCGCGCAGGAACCCACTCCGGACGACACGGCACAGACGGACTCGGCGCAGACCACCGCGTGCGACACCGCCGGCGACGTCGTCGGTGACGTGTTGGGCACGCAGTTGCCGGTCATCGGCGATCTGATCGGCGGCGCGAGCGGCGCACTGTGCGCAGCGGACGGCAACCCCCTCGACGCAGCCAAGAACTTCGCCACCAGTCAGTTCGCGGAGATGTGGGAATCGCAGTTCGGGGAGATCGTGCAGTCGATCCTCACCGGCATGGCGCAGGTACTGACCATGGCGATGACCTGGTGGATCAAGATCCCGAACCCGGATCTGCAGAATTTCACTCCGCTGCAGACGATCTCGGAGTACACGGGCTGGATACAACTGGCACTGCTGGTCGCGACGATCATCTTCCTGGCCTTGCGTCTGGCGGCTGCGCGGCGTCACGCACTGCTCAACGAAGCCGAAGAAACCTACAAGGCCCTCTCCCGCACCATCATTGCCGCCACGATGTTCTCCGTCGTCGTCGCCGCGGGAACCCGTGCCGGGGACGCGTTCTCGGACTGGCTGATCACCGATACCTCCAACCGTGACCCGGTGGGCATGGTCGACTCGATGCTCTCGATCAACTCCTACGGCAGCGCCACCCCGGGGTTGATGCTGATCATCGGATTGGTCGGCCTTCTCGGCGCGATCGCGCAGGCAGTGATGCTCGTGGCCCGCCAGGTGCTTCTCATTGCCGCTGTCGCGGCCGCACCGCTCGCGGCCGCGGCCGGAGGTACCTCGGTCGGCTCACAGTCCTACGACAAGATCGTGGCCTGGATCATTGCGTTCCTGCTCTTCAAGCCCGTCGGCGCGCTGGTCTACGCGATGGCGTTCCTGACCGCACAGAACTCGGCGAACGTCACCGAGGGCGAGATCCCCGACATCGACCAGCTCCAACAATCGCTGTTGGGCATCGTCATGCTCACCATGGCCGCGGCGGTTCTGCCCGCGATGATGCGCCTGTTGGTGCCGGCGGTCGCGGCCGTCGGCTCGGGTGGATCCGGTGCCGCCGCAGCAGGAACAGCTCTGATGGCCGGAGCTGCGGTCGCCACGGGCGGAAAGTCCATGGCCGCAGGCAAAGCAGTCGGTGGCGGCAGCGCAGGCGCGGCAGCGTTCTCCGGAGGGGCCGGTGGTGCCGGACGACTCGCCGGCGGTGGCGGCGGCGGTGGTGGCGGTGGTGGCGGCGGCGGGGGTGGAAGTCGCACGAGCCCACGACCGAACCTGACCCCACCCTCGCCAGGCGGTTCGCCGTCCTCGGCATCAGGCCGACAGAGTCAGAGCGCCAACGGATCTCGCGGCAGCTCGGGCGGCGGGTCGGGATCGAAGGCAGCCAAGGCGGTGGGATCCGGAGCTGCGGACGCAGGACGTTCGGCTGACGACCTCGCCGGTGGCCGAACCTCGAACAACAGCAGCAGCAGTAGCCGACACGCGATACCACGATGACCACCCCGACATCGGCCACACCGGTTGTGGCGCAACGTGTTCTTTCCTATCCGAGGAGTGAGTAGATGGCGACGAGAACCGAAGCAGGTCTGCTCTACCACGGGTGGACCAAGCCTCGAAACACCGGATTGTTCGGTGCGACATGGGCAGCGACGATCATCGGGTTCGTCCTGGTGATCTCGGTGATGGTGACCATGATGTTCGCCGGTTTCGGCGCAGGCGTGGTCGTCGCATCAATCGCGACAGTTGTTGCCGCACCGCTGGTGTGGAGCAGAGATGGTCGATCCGGATACGAAATGACGGTGCTGAGAATGCAGTGGATACGAGCACGACGCAGGAAAGAGAACATCTACCGAGGCGGGTTGTTCTCCGAACTACCCGGAGGCAAAGCGTTCCTCCCGGGCATCATGGCCCCGACCAAACTCTACGAAGGCGAAGATGCCGCCGGGTTCCGGTTCGGGATGATCCACATGCCCGCCAAGCACTGCTACACCGTGGTGCTGCGCGCCTGGCCGCAGGGCGACGAAGCAGTCGATCAGTCCCTGATCAACAACTGGGTCGGCGAATGGGGAGTCGTACTCGCCGCGATGGGCCAGACCTCCGACATCGTGGCCGTCGTCCCGGTCATCGACACTGTCCCCGAAACCGGTAACCGGTTGCTCGCCGAAGTCAGCCGCAACACCGCGCCGAATGCGCCTGCCCTGGCTCAGCATTCGATGTACGACCTCGCCGAGTCGCTGCCCACCGAACAGGTCCAGCTCGAGGCCCGGATCGCAGTGACCTTCCGCGCCACCACCGATGCCCGCAAGAAGGACCCCTCCGAGCAGGCCGTCGAGATCAGCCGTCGACTACCCGGGCTGTGCGCGGCCCTCAAATCGGCGTCGGTGATGGTCCGGCCCATGCCTGCGGCCGACATCGTCGCCTTCGTCCGGCGCTCCACCGATCCCGCTTCACAGGCGGATCTCGAGCGCGCGTCGTCGAGCTCGGCCGGACACGGACTTCACTGGGACGACGCCGGACCGGTTTCGCACGAGGAGAAGTTCGACCAGTACGTCCACGACGGTGGCCGGTCGGTGACCTGGGAAATGGATTCCGCTCCCGCGAGCGCCGTCGACGAGGGCGTCCTTCGTCGCATTCTCGCTCCCAATCCCGACGTGCCTCGCAAACGTGTCGCGATCGTCTACCGACCGCACACCGCGGCGGATGCGGTCAAGATCGTCGACACCGACTACAAGAACGCACTCATCGCCGAGCAAGGCGGGCGCGGCATCGGATCGGTGACCGCCTCGATCAAGGTCGAATCGACCTCCCGCGCCCGCGAAGAGCAGGCCCGTGGCCACGGACTGGTGCGCTTCGGGGTGCTGATCACCGTCACCGAGCCCCTCACCGGCGACATCCCGGCCATCGAAGCCATCGTCCGCGATCTGTCGGTGCAGTGCCGTCTCAAGATCCGCCGCGCCTACCGATGGCAGGCCGCCGGGTTCTACGGCTCCCTCGGCATCGGGGCAGTGCTGCCCGAACACGCCACCCTCCCCGGCGCACTCGCCGGATAAGCACCCGAGACGAGAAGGGGACCCGTCCATGGTCAAGATCCTCGACGACACCGCCCGCGCGGCCCTGGTCGTCGCCGCGAACCGTCCCGGCGTACGCAGCATGTGGGCCAAACACAAGCTCGCCACCGACGACCGCCGCCGTCGCAACCGCGACGCCGCGGACTACTCGTCCTCGGCCGACGGCTTCGCCCGCTCGACCCTACGCCTGACCGACCGCGGATTCGCCGGTCCAGGGGGCGGGCGCACCAACACCGTCGGCCGACAGATCGAGTACCGCGCCACCTCCGTCCAAGCTGCCGGCCTGTGGCCGTGGTCGGTCGGTGCCGGAGCACCACTGATCGGGACCCCGATCGGGCAACACCTGCTCACCCGCGCCGCGGTCTGCTTCGACCTGCTCAACTGGTTCATCGAAGGTCTGATCACCGCACCGGTGGGCTTCGTGCTCGGACTCAACGGTTACGGCAAGTCCTCGTTCGTACGACGCGTGGTCCTGGGCGGTATCGCACAGAACGTCACCACCCTCGTGCTGGCCGACGTCAAGCCCGACTACCGCAAGGAAATCGAAGCCGTCGGGGGCCAGGTGATCGATCTCGGCTACGGATACGGACGCATCAACCCGCTCGCCGGTGGGGTCCTGGGATCGGTGATCCCCACGCTCTCCGCGTTCCCCGACCTGCAGCGCCGCATGCTCGCCGAGCTCCGCGGCCGCCAGGTCCAGGTCGTCTCGGGACTGATCGAACTCTCCCGCGGCGGCCCGGTGCAGGACTTCGAGGAAACGATCCTCGCGACCTCGCTGAACCTGCTCTACGGCGAGATGGGCTACACCCCCGATCGCCCGCCCCTGCTCGGTGACCTGCTCGCCCTCGTCATCGACGGACACCCCGAACTGATCGCCGACGCCGGCGAAGACACCGTCGAGGAGTACCGGCGCTCGACCAAACGCCTCCGGCAATCACTGCGCGGGCTGATCAAAGGCCGGTTCGGTGAAGTGTTCAACGGACACACCACCACCGAAATCGATATCGACGCCGTCGCCATCTGCATCGATGTCTCGCACATTGCCGAAGGCGACACCAAACTCAAAGCGGCCGTGATGCTCGTGTGCTGGTCCGACGGCTTCGCCGCCATCGAAGCCGCACACGCCCTCGCCGACGCGGGGCTGGGACCGCAGCGCTACTTCCAGGCCATCATGGACGAGCTCTGGCAGGTCCTGGGTCTGGGCGATTTCATGGTCGACCGCGTCAACGCCCTCACCCGCTTGAACCGAGCCATTGCCACCGCGCTGTGGATGATCACCCACACCATCACCGACCTCGAATCGCAGTCCACGACCGGATCGGCGAACAAAGCCCTGGGCTTCCTCGAACGCGCCCGCGTCAAGGTCATCGGCCCGATCCCGGAAAAAGAAGTCGAACGCCTGGCCGGCATCGTCAAGTTCACGGCCACCGAATCCGACATGGTCAGCGGATGGTCCGCGCCGCCGCCCATGACCGGAGATCGCCGCAAACACGACGAGCCGATCGAGCCCCCATCCGGACTCGGCAAGTTCCTGATCAAGATCGGCGAGAGCGAATTGAGCCCCGGCATCCCGGTACAGCTGATCTTCTCCGCCGCCGAGATCGACGCCGGCATCCACGACACCAATTCCCGGTTCAGTGAGTTCGCCGACGCGAACCTCGTCCGCGAGGTCATCGAATCCGACATCGCCGCCCCTGAGCAAGCAGGAGCGCCCGCATGATCGCCGAACGAAAGTACAAGCGCCTCACCCTCGAACTGCGGGCAGCAGCAGTACAGACCGTCGCCAAGGTCGCCACCGAGGTGTCCTCCCGGTGGAGAGCGATCGAGCTCGTCGCCGAAACCCTCGAGGTCCACCCGAACACCCTGCGCAACTGGGTCGTGGCCGCCGGCCGCGACGCCGCCCCCGTCACCACCGAACAAGCCGAGCGCCGCGCCCGCGAACACAAGGTCCAGCTCGCGGCAGCGACGGAGCTGATCGCCACCCTGACTGCAGGAATGGGCCCGCACACCGGTCGGCGCGCATAGCGACGTGGACGCCAAGAAACTTCTCGTCGCCACCGCCGCGACACTTCTCGGGCTGGTCCTGATCGTGGTGGTGATCCTCGCTCCGGCGTCGACGACCATCGCCTGCGCTCCCCCGTCCGGTGCCGCGGCTGGCGCGATCGCGCCGGCCGGGTCGCTGGTCAAGCCCACCGCCAGCGACACCACCACCGACAGCTCCGGTTTCGGCCCCCGGTGGGGCACCGTCCACCAGGGGATCGACCGCGCCGGCCCGGTCGGCACCCCGATCTACGCCTTCACAGACGGACGTGTCGCCGAAGCCGGGGAGGCCGCCGGATTCGGGCACTGGATCATCCTTGACCACGAGATCGACGGCCGGACCTACTCCACCGTCTACGGTCACATGTTCGCCGACGGTGTCCTCGTCTCTGCCGGCCAGCACGTCTCGGCCGGCCAGGAGATCGGGAAGATCGGCAACGACGGCGAATCGACGGGCGCACACCTGCATTTCGAGGTGTGGGAGGGCGCGCGGCTCCCCGATGGTGCTGGAACCGCACTCGACCCCGCGCCGTGGGTCGCCAAGGCCGCCGAGCCCGGCACCGCCGCCCAGCCACAGACCTCGAGCTCCCCCGGTGCAGGAACGGGCGGCCTCAATGCCGCACAGCTCGCACTGGCGAAACAGACCGTCGCCATCGGCGAGGCGATGGGGGTACCCGAACAGGGCATCGTCGTCGCGCTCGCCACCGAAGGCCAGGAGTCGACCTATCGGATGCTCGCCAGCTCGAATGTCCCGGACTCCACGAACTACCCCCACGACGGCATTGGATCGGATCACCTGTCGGTCAATCAATTTCAGCAACAAGTGACGATCTGGGGCACGACGGAAGAGCTGATGAATCCAGTGACCGCGAACATCAAGTTCTATACCGCCCTGCTGAAGATCCCCGGCTGGCAGTCGATGGCTGTCACCGACGCCGCCCAATCAGTGCAAGGGTCTGGCCACCCCGGGGCCTACGCCGACGACGAACCACTCGCCCGCCAGCTCTACGCACAGTTCAAAGGTGCCCGCGCCGACCTGACCGCCGACGACCTCGCAGCGATCGCCAACAACGGCACCGGCGCGGTGGCCACCGCCGTCGTCGACGGCGGTACCGCCCCCGGTGCCTGCACCCCGCCTGCCGGCGGATCGAGCGGAGGACCGACCTTCGTCCCCGGCGGTCCATTCGGAGCCAATGTCATTGCCGCAGCGTCGAGATGGATCGGCACACCCTACGCATGGGGAGGCGGAGATTCGAGCGGTCCGACCCGAGGAATCAGCGACGGCGGAGGCGCAGCCGACGCGAACGGCGACACCTCCAAAACCGGATTCGACTGCTCCGGATTGACCCTCTACGCCGTCTTCCAAGCATCGGGCGGAAAGATCACACTCCCGCACTACACCGGCGACACCTCCAACCCCGGACAGCTGGGCGACCCACGGGGACAACCGATCCCGTTCGAGGACAAGCAACCCGGAGACCTCATCTACTTCGGCTCCGGAGGCAACACCCACCACGTCGGTATCTACACCGGCACCGAAGGCGGCCAGGACATGCTCCTCAACGCCCCCCAGTCCGGCCAAACCGTCTCGATCATGCCGCTCTCCGGCTGGGCCGGAGAAGACATGTACGTCAGGAGATTCGGATGAACACCACACCACGCACCCACCGACGCGCCGCTTTGGCCCTGCTGGCGGCCCTCACCTTGGTCATCGGCGGCTGCGGCAGCGACGACTCCGGTCAGGACACCGGCGACCATCCTCTCGATGCCGGCGGACCGACGACCTCGCTACCCGCGCCCTCGACCCCGGACCTGCCACAGGCCTTCGCCGGGGTCGACCAGACCGATCCCGAACAGGTCATGCTGGCCGCCGCGACCACTCTGTTCTCCTACACCCCGGCAGACGAGCCCAACCAGCTCGCCGCAGCGAAGCGGGCGCAGCCGCTGTTCGACGAGCGCTACTACGCCGACAACGCCGCCTCGTTCATCGCCCTCGCCCCGATCACCGGCAACCAGTGGCAGGACTGGGCACAGGCAGGTGCCCGCGTCATCGCGGTCGCCGCGATCGGCGGCGACGACCATCCCGCCGATCAGAGCGGACGAGTCTCACGCGTGGTCACCGTCACCCAAACCGCCACGACCCCCGACGGAAAGACACTGGGAACCAACACCTTCGCGGCATACTTCACCGCAACCAAACTCGGCGTGTGGCGCGTCAACGCGGTGGCTGTGCGATGAGCTTCCTGGTCCTCTACGGCCACGGCACCGCCGCCGGGCCTTCTCCCGCCCCCGCCCTGCAGATCGCAGCCGACACCATGGTCGGCTACATCGACGAGCTCGAACGAGGCCACACATTCGTTGCCGTACAGGGCCATTCGCACGCCGTGACACCGCTCCAGGTAGCCGATCCACCGGGATCGACGCACCGCCCCCGGCTTCACCGTCACCATCACCGCCATCGTCGAAGTCTCCTGACACACCCGCCCACCAACGAGAAGGACTCCCCACATGAGCACTCGCAGCGTCAAAGACCCCGCCACCACCGACGGCTCCCTGGTCCTGCTCGGCTTCGGTGCCGCCGTCGCCGCCCTCGCCGGAGGCGGACTGTGGGCCGGCATTCACCTGGGCACCGACCAACCCGCCCCGGACAATCCCATCGCCATCGCCAAACGCCTGTTCCGCGGCGATCTCGTATGGCAGACCGGCTCGACGATCGTCGTCGTCCTCTCCGCACTGGTGCTGCTCGCGGCGGCGGTCGGAGCGCTGGTGCTGCTCGGTCGCTACCGGAGCAAGAAAACCCGCGTCGACGACAAGGCCCGCCACCTCGGCCGTGGCCGCGACATCGAATCGCTCAGCGAGAAAGGATGCAGACGCAAAGCAGCGGACCTGGCGATCGAGCTGACACCCACACAGGTACCCGGCGTCCAGGTCGGCCGTCACCTGCTCTCCAAGCAGATGCTGCGCGGCAGTTACGAGGATCTGCACTGCGACATCTGGGGGCCGCGGACCGGTAAGTCCTCCTCGCGGGTCATCCCGGCGATTCTCGACGCCCCGGGCGGGGTGATCACCACCTCCAACAAACGCGACGTCGTCGACGCGACGCGGCTCTGGCGCAGCGTGCGCCTTCTCGACCGCGTCACCGGGGAACCGGTCAAGGCCGCGGCGGTGGACTGGAGCACCTACGGCGACAGTAAGGCCGTCCCGGCCAAGGGCATGGTGTCCGTCGAGTCCCTCGAGCGGCGCCCGGTGTGGGTGTTCGACCCGCAGCAGGTCGCCGACGAACAGCCCAGCTGGTGGTGGAACCCGCTGACCTGGGTCACCGACGAAGTCAAGGCCGCCGACCTCGCCGAACACTTCGCCTCCGGCGACGACGGGGTCGAAGCCAAGAAGGACCCGTTCTTCGACCCCGAGGGCCAGGACCTGCTCGCCGGGCTGATCCTCGCCGCCGCGGTGGCCGGGCGCCCGATCACCGACGTCTACACCTGGGCAACGCAGGAGAAGAACAAGGAGCCCGTCGAGATCCTCCGAGGGACCGCCGACGGCCGATACCGCTTGCAAGCGGATGGCCTTGCCGCACAGTACAACCAGACCGAGAAGCAGCGATCCGGCGTCTTCACCACCGCCAAGAAGATGATTCGATCGCTCAAGCTCTCCGCAGTGCACCCGTGGATCCGTGCGAGCGGACCCGGCGATACTCGCCCGCACTTCGACCCGCGGGCGTTCGTCGCCGAGGGCGGCACGATGTACAGCCTCTCCCGCGAAGGAAACGGCTCCGCCGGTCCCCTGGTCACCGCCTTGACCGTGGCCATCATCGACGCCGCCGAACAGCTCGCCACCACCTCCCCCAAAGGTCGTCTCCCCGTCCCTCTCCTCGCACCGCTCGACGAGGTCGCCAACGTCGTGCGCTGGGCGAAACTACCCGGCCTCTACAGCCACTACGGCTCCCGCGGCATCATCATCATGGCCGTCCTCCAGTCCTGGTCCCAAGGTGTAAATGTTTGGGGCACAGAAGGAATGCGCAAGCTCTGGTCCGCTGCCAACGTCCGCGTCTACGGCGGCGGCGTCGCGATCGACGACGGCGAATTCCTCCGCAACATGTCCACCGCGATCGGTGATCACTGGGAAATCAGTGGATCGGTCTCCACGAGCGATCATGGCCGCAGCGTCTCACGCTCGCGTACCAAACAACGCACCTTCACCGAAGCCGAACTCGAAGCCCTCCCCCGCGGACGCGCCATCGTCCGGTCATCGGGGAACACACCGGTTCTCGTGCGGACCGTGCCGTGGTGGGAAGGACCGAACCAGGCCGCAGTCGTCGCGTCCATCAGAGTCCACGACCCCGAAGCCGATCGCACCCTCGCCGGCGCAGTCACCCTCGTCGGGAGCGTCGACCTGACCAAGGAAGGTGCAGCGTGAGCGAGGATTTCAGCTTCGACGGCCTCGACGACACAGCCACCGAAGCGGCCGCGGGATCGTTGAGCGAGCCGATGCGGGCCCGGGTCCAGGCGGGCGTCGACCGACGCCTGAGCGCCGAAGTCGACGCGATCGCCGCCGCACAGTTCGAGGAGCTCCTGACCCCCGAGCTGCACCACCAGCTCGCCGAGGCGACACGGGCTCGGATGGAAGCCGAGCTCGACGCCGCGATAGACGCGGCCGGCAACGAGCCCGAACCGCTCAAGTTCGGGTCGGTCGAGGAGTTCGTGCGCGACCACCTCGCCGTCCTCTACCGCCGCGAGGTCGAAGACGTACCGCACCGATGCTGGTGCCCGCAGTGGTGGCGGCACGCCGAAGCCGTCGCCCGCCTCGAAGCGCTGTGGCGATCGTTCGAGCACCTGCGCAAGGACCCACACACCGGCATGAGCGTGTGGCTGCGCGATCACGCCGACCACCACATGGAAAAGCTCTTCGCCTCCGACGGCCCCTTCCAGAACTGCGATACCCGCACCGGACACTCCGACCGGCTGCATCCGCTGCCCGTGGACCCCGCGCCGCCAGCGATGTTCCCCGACCAGCGACAGCGCTGACCCCCATCCGATCCGGTAACGAGCCGGACCGCCAATTGAAAGGTGACACCACATGTCCGATGACGAGCTCGGCTCCGCCAGTAGAGAAGTGGGGATGGTGTTCCGCGTCGGGATGCAGCTCGCATCCCGTTTCGCCGAACAGAGCGCCCGCCGACGTGAACAGCAGTCACGCGAGGCCGAACAGCACAGCAACCAAGCTGCGCGCGAATACAGCGAACGGCTCCGCACCGAACGGATCGCCGCCGAAACCCAGCTCCGCAGGCCTCTCGACCCTCAGTGGTGGGACCGGGCGACACCTCACGACATCACGACCGTCTACGAGCAGGCCAAGGCCTGGGAAAGCGAGTCGGAGATCGCCACGCAAGCCGCAGCAACGGTCCGCAGCGAAGTTCATCGTCGATACGGCGTCGACATCACCGATGACCGCGGGGCCCGAGCGTTCATCGACGACAGCCAGCGTAAACATGCCCTCGCCCAGAACTCCGACAGAGCGGCAGGACTCGATCGCGCCCAGGCCGCAGCACTCATCGCCGACGCCGAGCACCAGGACGCCGAAACGCAGCAGCGGCACGCACAGGACGGCTACGGATCCGGCCCTGGCATAGAAAACGAAGAGGCCCAGCCGCTGAGCGAACGTGAGGCCCGGGACCAGAACTCAGAGCACACTGAGCGGTCGCAGGAGACAGACCGACGTGCTGAAGCCGATCACAGCTACGACAGCGCCGCACGCCGCGAGCAGTTCGCCTCGGACATGCGCGCGGCCGGCGTCGACGACGAAGCGATCGCCGCGCGGATCTCCGCAGACATCTGCCAGGGCGCACCCGCCGGAGCCATCACAGTGCCTTCGACGAAATCACCTCGAGCACGCAAAGGACGTCCCGGCAACGGAAAGCACACCGACCGCGAACGTTCCGGCCGCTGACCTTCTTTCACGCCCAACACCCATCCAACACAGGAGAACCCATGAACACCATCACCCGCACTGTCGCCACCGCAGCCATCACCGCCGCAGCATTGATCGGCGGGACCGGTCTCGCAGCAGCGGACGTGCCACCTGCAACCCCGAGCCTGACCGGCGACGACATCGTCACCGTCGGAGACAACGGCGGCTGCAACGGACCCATCCACATCGACCGCACCACCGACCGCACCCACCCCGGCCAACTGACCATCACCGCCACACCCCGCGGAGACCTCGGAGCACGTCCGGGCTGCGGAACGACCATCCAGGTCGACTGGGTCAACGGCATCGCCCCGTTCACCCACTCCGCACAACTCCCCCTCGACGGAGGCCCCGCCACCATCACCGTCGACGCCGGACTCGGCGCAAGCTGGGTGACCGTCTCCGTACTCCCCCAGCGAGCATTCGCCGTATCGAACTACATCTGGATCGCTCCGTAGAACGACGAAAGCCCCGTGTTCCGTGACCTCAAAGGGTTCCGGGAACACGGGGCAAGGGGGGCGAATGTACGTGAACGCGCTAGAACATCCGGTACGCCGCGACTACTCGGCCAGCAGGCGGATCACCGTGTGCCGGACCCCCGCGATACTCGCCGCTCCGATGAGCAGAACACCGAGTACGAGGGCGAGGGCGTCAGAGCCTGCAAGGTGCCAGTGGAGAGCGTTGACGACGGTTGCCGCGGCGGGAATCGCGAGCAACGACGTCTTGTACGCGATGCACACGATGGCGAGTGCTAGCCCACCGAGCGCTCCTGCCACCTGGACGTTACCGAGATCGAACCCCGCCATGGCTGCGACAATCGCCAGCGAGTGGGCAGCTGCTGCGGCTTGGAACGTCGCGCTGGGGACGTGAATCGTGAGGCCGAAGGCAGCGGAATTCCCATCGCCAGCGGTGTGGCGTCCGCCCACGGCGTCGGTGAACCAGAAAGGCACCCTGATCTCGAATGATGGGCGTCGCCTCCTGGCGGCCGCGACGCCAACTGACGCCGCGATCAGGACCACCAGGATCAGGGCGACGAGAGGTTGTTCGAGGTGGACCCAGAGTGCGACGTTGACCGCCGCTGCTGACACCGGAACGATCGCGAGGCGCGACCTGTTCGCAGCCGCTGCCATCATCACTGCGATCATCCCCACCAGTACGACAGGAACAAGTTGATTCGTCAGCAGAGTGGTCCCAGCCATGCTCGATGCGATCCAGATGGAGTGGGCGGCCCCCGCTGCCTGGAACGATGCTCGAGGAAACAGGATCGGAATGCGCACCGCAGCCCGCACGGTGCGCCCACGAAAGTACATGTTGAAGGGGATCGGAATCGAACCAATCCGCATAGGATGAAGCATGGCTACTCCTCGTCGTAGAAGGCTGGAGAGCTGAATCGGACGGCACACCCCCGGCCATGGGGGTGTGCCGTCAATTATTACCTTCAAAAATGCCGACTGACCAGGGACGATGCATGCTTGCCGGCTGAATAAAATGAGTAAACTTGTTTTTTTATTTTCAAAAACCGATCCCTCGTTTTAACGCACCGCACCGGCCGTACCGCTACCGTTCAGCGGATGGGAAGACGCCCGATCGACTGGAGTAGGCCCGAGTCGCTGTACGATCCGGCACTCGCAATTCTCGACGTCATCGACACCAAGAAGGATCTCTCGTCCGTCGCATCTGCTCTCGGCATCAATACGCAAGCAGTCGAAGACCGGATCACGAAAGTGGAGCGCCTGTTCGGCAGCAGCAACCCCGAGCTCGCATTGGTCAAACGCAACGTCGACGGTGACGAACTGTCGCTTTCCGCACGCGGGCAGAAGATGCGTCAAGACTTCGCTGACATCATCGACAAACTGAACTCGCTCCACGAGAATCGGCCAGCACAACACGTCCGAGTCCTTCACCTCCCGCATCACACGCCCGCTGTAGCGCCCGCCGCGCTGACATTCGAGAAAGTGGTCTCGAAGAACGCCTCCGATGGGAGCAGACCGAGCCACTATCGGACCGAACTGAAAGTTCTCGGTGAGCATCATCGGGCACCAGACCACTTCATGGCCCGCGGCATCCGACCGATGGTCGCCGGCTACTACGACGTCGTGGTCGGACTTCCCTTTGTTCGCGACGCGAAAGACTCCCCCCAGTACAAACAGCTCAGGCATAAAATCCACACAGAAGACCTGTACCGGGCCTGGCTCGAAGTTCAAGTCGACGAGATCGACCAGCGATCGGAATACCCGATCGAAGATCTGCGAGGCGTCCCCATCCTCACCGCTCCCAAGGAAACCCGATCACGCCAAGCGCTCAACGCCGCTGCCAAGGCCGCCAGCGTCCATCTGACCGAGCGGCGATCCGAATTCGAGTCGAAGGTGCTGTTGATGGCCGCCGCGCACGGAATGGGTACCCCCGTCCTACCTAGTGACGTCGCATTGCAGTTCGATGCCAACGGTTTGCTCGGGGGCGGGTGCGCTGAGAAGAAGAAATGGATTCCCCTCGTAAACAAAGACGGTCAACGTCTCTGGTACTGGGTTTCCGCCACTACCCGCCCCGGGGACGACGATGCGAAGAAGTTCGTCGACCATCTCAAAGCGGCAGCCAGAAAGCTGATGATCGATCACGGCCGGGGCGAAGCCGTGGACCTCGACAGTGCGCCCGAATGGATCCAGGACCAATTCGAGTACCCCCGGAAGAAAGTAGTAGTCGGCGGCTACACCTCCGACGCCGAGGGTCGTGTACTCACGATTCTCACCGGACAATTCATCACCGCTACCCGATTCGAGTACCTCGGTGCAGCCAACGCCATACCGCGAGGCGCAACCGGGGCCGACAAACGGATCGGCGGCCTCATAGCTGCCTTGAATCTCATAAAGCAAGACGATTCTCCGTTCTCATCCTCATCCGACATCGGCGGAAAGAACTTCACCTGGGTCAAGCCTGAACGTGTTATCGAGATCGAATACGAGCACGAAGTCACGGGGCGTCACGGCTTCACCCGTGGATACGTCCTGCGCCCCGACGGGTCCGAAGCTCGAACGGTCCGATGGTGACGACGTTGCGCAGAGCAATGCCGACTTTCGATTTACAAGACTTCAGAACCAGTCACGTCTTCCATTCCGCCACTGAGCTACCTCAACGGACGGTTCACGTGGACGTTGCAACGAGCAGTTGTGCGGCTGCCACTGCACCAGAGGGTTTTACCGTCTTCCCGGAGGCCCTGCTCAAGCGCGGCGAGACTCACGCAATCAATTCGATCTCGTCGGAGTTGAACCCGAGGAGCGTCGCGATGGCGGCCTGCGCTTCGTCTCCGTAGATGTCTACCGATTCGTCGTCGCCGTACAAATTCGAGTAGAGGTCAGCAGCATTCCTAGGGTTGGATGTCCGCTGCGCGAATTTGATCTGGACGTCGGTGGGGTCCCCGATTGGCTGGCTGTATGCGACCAGTGATGGGACTTCCGTGTTCCCGAGATGGACGGCAACCCGGAGCGCGTGTTGGGGCCGATGTCCCCGTTCTCCACCGATCGTAAGTTGTTCCGACAGCGTTCGAGCAAGAGCCGCTGTTCTGATGTGTGCAGAACGTAGGAGTTGGCTGAGCCCACCAGCTTTCATCTTGATCTTCTGGGGTGGCTGAAGTCGGTTGAACCGCCGCGCGGTGTTCCAGAAGTCTTCCAGAAGGTCGACGACGGGATCGTCGATCAGTCCTGCAGGCTGGACCCGTTCGTTGATGTGATGCGTTCGCTCTCCGGGTCTCAAGGCGAGATGGTGTTCGAGCCGCGCAAAACGGAAAGGACCGTCGTCCTGCAAGATCCCGAGCTGCGACTCCGTCAGCTCGATCACTCGAGATGTTCCTCGCAGTTCGACGAAGAAGTATGTTTCGTCGAGGCTTTGTCCTACGGCGTATCCACGGGGCTCGGTCAGCGCATAGATCTCGCGTTCGACATCGCTGACGTTGTTGCGAAGGATGTCCACGAGTGCGGCGCGACGGTAGGCGTATTCACGCATCGGCAATGCAGGTCCCGGGTTCTCCATCCACCACTTCTCAGCGCCGTCGGACGCTATGGGTCGTCCTGTTGCCAGGTGAACTGCTTGGAATAGCCGATGCGACGGGATGGTCGATGCCTGGTCCTCGAAGACTCTGACCGTTTTGACGCGGCGACCGTATGCGACGGTATCGACAGTCAGCGCTGATGCTTTCGCGTCTCGTCGATTCACCGTGTTGTTGAAAATTGACGACATGCTGATGGGTTGGCCTCCATAGTCGACCCACACAGCCAAGACCGGATAGACGGATCCAGTCAGCATGTTGAATCGATACAACGGATGCTCGTTCGCTCGGTCCAATAGTTCGCTTGCGTCGGTACGTCCCGGGTCGGTCAGCACCAACGTCGATTCAACTCGCAGCTGCTCGTAATGTTCGTGCACGACCCGGTTGGTGATCTGAGGGACCATGCTTTTCCCCAAAACATCTTGGATTCGTCCGTGTAGAACGATTCGAGTTTGGTCGTCCGGATCTGCATCGAGAGTGACCACAACATGCGGGTCCGGATTGATTTGAATGTCTTCATCAGCTGTCGCGATGAGGCCCTGTTCTAGTAGCACTGGGATTGCCGTAAGCGCTTCTCCACGATCGGCCCCGAACCTGTTGTGCGCATATATCAGTGCTGGTTCGGGAGGGGTCCACACGCCACCCGGATGAGTGGTCTCCAGTTCGATCAGAGCTGCAAGAACTGCCAGCTCCGCCGAGTTCAACCGCAGGATGGTACTGAGGGCGGGGTTGTCGACTTGACTGGTGAGCGCGAAGGCGGCTGTCCGTGCGATCGGCACCATCAAACCACTGAATTCGATACTGTCTCGTCGGTACTCGTCGAGGAGGGCTCGGTACGCCGGTTCGCCAATCTCTTCGCGTTCAGTATCGCTGAGCATGAAGTTCCAGAGATGACCACGGCGGCTCTCGTGAAACCACATCTGTCCGTTGCGGTCGATACTGAGAATGCTCTCTCGTTCGAGAGCTGTCCGTAAGACGCCCCATTGGGTCGCAGTGAGGTCGAGGTAGCTGGCGATGGTGCGTTCGTTTGGGGGCAGCTCGTAGACCGCTAGTTGGCGGGCTGCGACCTGTGCGTCTGCGGGAAGTCGGGCCAGTGCGTGTTCGAGGGACAGGACGAAGGCGGTAGGGGGTGTGTATTCGTCGAGGGATCCTCCACTACGAAGTTGGCCGATCAAACCTTCGATGATGAGCGGGAATCCGTTGCTGAGAAAATGAACTCGGTCTGTATGAGTCGTCGAAAGACCAGCTCGTGTCAGCATGGATCTGACACCTGCATGGTCGAGTCCGTCTACGACCGCTTCGCCGCATCCTGCTTCGCGCAGACGTGCCAGACCGACCTGCGGGTGGTGGGCTGCAGAAGACCAGCCTAGGACGAGCTGCGTTCGTTTAGGCGGTGCCAGAACCAGACTCGCCAATGTGCGCTGATCATCATCTGTCAGTCGTTGGCACTCGTCGATCGCGAGGATCAAATCTCGCTTCAAAACGCTGGCCACCTCGTCGCATAGACGGACGAGAAGCTTTACGACGTTGCTATCACTGCGGGTCTGAAGATCTCGCCGCATCTCCTCGGTGGTGTCACGCCGGAGTCCTTTGAGGAACGCGGCAGCCCCCTCGCCAACATGCTCGCCCAGACGACCCTTGACCAAGGCCATCAGTTCTTGAGTGACAGCCTTCGCGAAGCTTTTTCCTAGCTCCGCAGCCATCTGCTTGCTCGCCATGTCGAACCGGTGTTGGACTTTGCGCCACAACGTACGGTCCAGGATGGACGTGCTGAGAGCAGAGACGAGACCCTCGAGGAGTGCCACCTGCAGCGCGCCACCGTCCCACGAGCATGTGGTGGGTGGCGGTGCAATCACGCCGCCGGCCGCGCGATGTGTTTGGTGCGCGCCGAGTATCGAGGATTTTCCGGTGCCAGTGTCACCGCTGACCACGATGATGGGGTTCGGCAACGACAGTACGTGTGTGAGCTCCGGCCGCATCAACGCATTATGTCGTCAGTTCCGGACAGTCGTGCATGGCGACTGCAGATCGCTCACAAACGATTTGCCGTCTCAGCGAGTGTCTCTGCCGTCTCGATCGCTACTACGCGCGCGCGACAGAGGCGGTCGAGTTTGAGCAACGTCATTCGCGATGTGCGGCCGAGAGGAGGTTGACGTGGAGATTGCGCTCTGCGTGAAGCGTGCCGCCTCTTCGGCGTCCGCGAGCTCAGCAGCGGTGTAACCCGAGACAGGGGTACTCCCGCTCGCAACAACGTCAACCGCGGTCCGATCTACGGTCGACTGCATAACTTCCAGCCGAGTATGCATCGCGGTGAGCCGTTCCCGGGTGACGACCTCGAGGTCGCGTGCGTACGCCGCGTCACCGGCCGCACGTGACGCCGCCGCGATCGCTTCGGTTGCCTTCATCAACTGCCGCAGCAGCAGGATGTATCCGGTGGTGGCGTCGAGTCCTGGTTTGCACGCCATGACGATCAATGCCGCGCCGCCGGCCGACACCACACCGGCCGACTTTGCGGCGCGTTGGTGCGCCGGCAACTGCGCCGCGCGGGCGAGCTGCTTCGACGCATGTGCGAGCGGCCCCGGACGATTCTCGACCTTCGCCGACCACGCTGCGAACACGCCAGCGGTCCGGCCTGCCGCGCGCGCCCATTGCGCGCGATCAGTAACCGGAATTCTCGTGAGGTAGTCGTTCCACCGTTCGAGATCTTCCGCTGCTCGCGCGAGCAATTTCGGATCGGCCACAACAGCTTCCGGCCCGCTCCGCTTGGCGGGCTTCCCTGCTTTGGCTGCAGTCCATTCGTCGACGGCGCGCGCCGATTCCTCTGCGGAGGAATCCCATTCGCTGCGCAGTCGCGGCAGCGTCAGGTCCTTCGACAGTTTTCCTCCGCCGTACCAAACAGCGGCGACCGTGCCCTCACCTTGATTGGGTCGCAACGCCACCGAGTAGCCCTCGACAGTGTCGGTGGTTCCCTTGGTGAATCGTGGCCGCACCAACACTCCACTGCCCCGTAGTCGACGCACGAATTCTGCTTCGGTCTTCGAGGCGGTAGCTGCAGCACGCACGCGACGCTCCAACACATCTCGACCGGTCTCCGGCAGGTGCGCTCGGTCAGCACGGCCCTGCTCGGCGGGCTTGGTTCCGCGGCCGCCGAGTTGCTGTTCGCGGGACTGCAGAACTTCCAGACCGTACCGGTGTTCGAGGGTGTTGCACGCGGCCTGCGCCCGCTTCCGGTCGTTGAACGTGTTGACCTTCGTACCGTCCTCGCGGACAGCGGATGCCGCGATGTGAATGTGGTCGCCGCCGGCCTTGGTCTTGCCGTGCCGGATCGCCACCCAGCGAGCCGGGGCTCGTGGTGAGTCCGCGTCGTCGAAGTCCATTTCCTTCATGAAGTCGACCGCGATCGTCGCCCACTTCACGTCCGACAGCTCACCCTCCTCTGGCTTGAGCGAGAGCGAGCAGTGCCACACGTTCTGATCCGACGTGGCGTCGGCCAACGCCACCGATCGCGGGACACCGTCGTCGATGGCAGCGTTCATCTTGCGTCGACTCGTCACCGACACCTCGGTACCGAACACCACACGCGCAGTGTCCAGTTCACCCGCCAACGCAATGGCGTCCTCGTGCGACAGCTCGCCCGCCGGGGCCGCGAACACGATGCTCTCGTGCCCGGCGACGACGTGCGGATTCTCGTGCTCGTTCGACTTACCCGGACCGGCGAGATACACCACCAGCCCGGTCATCTTCGCGCCCCGAGTGATGTTCGGTATCAACGTCCCACCAGATCACGCGGCAACCGGTTCACCCGATCGAAGACCTGCCGCACCGCCGCAATCGCTGCCGTCGTTTCCGGTGGAACTTCACCCGTCGCGTTCGCCACTTTCGCGAGCTGATTCAGGTTCCGCCCGAGTGCCGCGATGAGCTTCGTCGCGGCGAACAACTCCGTCAGATCTTCACGCGAGACCGTCGAACGCGGGGCTTTGAGCGCGGAGTCGATCAACAGCCTTGCCACCGTCACGCCCTGGACGCGGGCAGCGGCCTGGACCGCCATCTCCTGCTCGGCGGTCAGCTTCACCACGTGCCGGTACTCACGGCCGCCGACGACGTTCGACTGACGGGTGCGCAGCCACCCCGCTTTGCGTTCTGCCATCACCCGCTCCTCCCGTCCGTACCTCACTTCGGCCCAGCGCAGCGACCCCAGACCTGGGGAGCACGCGATCAGCGTGTCAGATTTCCGTCAGGAAATCCACACTTAGGGCACCTAAGTTATAGCTTGCTCCGCCAGGGGCACGCTGGTGGCTCGCGGAGCCTGCGCAGTGGGTCACCAGAAAAGACGCTCAGGACGAGCGCCGCGAGTTCCGATTCCGCGCACCCCAGGTGCGCGGACGGCGGTTGTCCCCGGTTGTGGATCCGGACCCGATTGTGGGTGCCTGAGACCGAGCGGAGCGGCCTGGGAACTCTCGGACATCCACATGAGGACACAGTCCGATCCACAATTGGGGGCAACCGCGCGCAGACTCGGACGTGAAACCTCGATGTGCTTGAGTTGACGTCAGAAAGTCCGGTACGAGCAGAGGACCAAGGCCTGTGAAGTCGATGTTTCCCGAGTGGTACCGAACCTCGGATGACGGCGACGGGAACGATGCGTTGGTCAGGCTCATCACGGAGGCGACGGTTGCCTTCGACGCGAGCGCTCTGCTCGAGCTCTACCGCTCGGACGCATCGGAGCGTGCCCAGATCCTCGGGGCCCTCACCCTGCTCGGCGACAGGCTCTTCGTCCCATATCAGGCGGCGTTGGAATACCAGCGACGACGCGAGGGAGCGATCAAAGACCAACGCGACCTCATCACGAGCGTCGTCTCGACTTTCGAGTCAGCGCAGACCAACGCTGCACGCGCATTCAACGACAAGGCGGTGAAGGCGCGTGTTCGGACGACATGGGAGACCGCCCGCCACGCGGTCGGCGAACTCGAAGCGGAATTGATCGACGAGTACGACCTGACCCACGATGACGATGACGTTCGCGACGGTCTCGACGCCCTCCTCACCCCGGACCGACTCGGTTCCGAACCAACCTCCCGACAATCCCGTAAACGAGCCGCCGCGTTCGAGGAACGTGCGCGGCAGCAGATGCCGCCCGGATACTGCGATGTAGTCAAAGGCGCTCCCAAGATGTACGGCGACTACTTCATCTGGTGCGAACTACTCGACAAGGCCCGCGCGTCCCAGCAACCCCTGCTGTTCGTGACAGAGGATCTCAAGGACGACTGGTCATGGAGAGGGAACCCGCGCCGCGAGCTGGTGCACGAGATGCGATCGAAGGCCGACGCCGAGTACCACCACATCACACTCAAGACCTTCCTCCGGCTCGCGCAGAAGCACCTCTCCGCCGAGATCACCGACGAAACAATCGAGAGCGTCAGCGAGCAACCCAAGGCCACTATTCAAGACATCATCGCGGCCTCGGAGGGATTGGGTGCCCTCGCCGCTTTCAAAGATCAGAACGCCGATTTTCTGAGCGCCGTTCTCAATGCCCGTTTGTGGGCAGACACCAACGGCATAGCCCACAATTTTTACCTGCGCGAGAACATCGGCAATTTGGGTGTCCCACCGCTAAATGCCGATCTACTTGCCGCCATTGCAAACGTCAATACAACAAACTGGTGGGATGAGCTGCGGCGCAACAACCCACTCATGTCCGGGAACGTCTTCGACGCGGTCCAATGGTCGAACACTTCGCGCAGCGCGCAGCAGCCTGTCGACCAGCCGGAATCACCGACCGACGCCGAAGATCTCGACGACCAGCCGGAATCGAACGACGGCAACGACGACCAGTTGAACAACGACTGAGCGCGTAGGCCGATGGCCCGATCCGCTTATGGGCATGCGGCTGCACGATCCAGCGAGACGACCCCGTTGCAGCCGCTAGCGAGCTCTCCTACAGTGACGCCATCGGGTGCGTCGTGCGGGCATCATCCGATGACCCATTCCTGCCGCCGGGCAGCCATCGGCATGCCCAAATTTCGCACTACCTCTCGGCGTGCATTCCCCTGAAAGGTCTGCCCTCACATGCGCACACACGCCCGATACCTCGCAGCCACCGCCCTGGCGGCACTGACGTTGGTGGGCTGCTCGTCCACCAACGACGCGCCGACCCCGGAGGCCGGTGAACCGGCTGCGACCACCTCGCTGGCAAGTCCACCTGAGACCACCTCCTCCGCGCCGGCAGCGGAACTGAATGTGATCGACACCGACCCGTGCCAGCCGGTCCGAGACGGCTACGAGATGTGCCGAGTCGTGGCCACCGCACCACTCGATCCCGCCAGCGGAGTCGCCAACCCCATCGCAGTCGCGATCACCACCTCCCCACGGATAGACGTTCGGGTCGGGCTCGCCGGCGGAGGCGTCGCAGTCCACTCCCTCTACCCCGGGGCGACCAGCGGACAGGGCGGACTCGGTCCCGACGACACCAGCTTCGCTGGCAGGCAGGACAAGTATCTGACCGCCGTCGCCGACGTCACCGGCGACGGACGACCGGAGCTGATCCTCGCGACCGGTCAGTTCCCCAGTCACAACGAGTTCCGGGTCCTCGGCTTCGACGGAACCAACCTGAACGTCATCGATTCCCCGATCGCCAGCATGTGGACCGGATACGACGTGTGGGCCACCTACACCGGCGACGGCGGAGACACCGGGTACTACCGTTGCCCCGCCCCGACCCAGCGTGGCGTCACACCACCCGCACCACTGGAATCGGTGACCAACGTCGACGGCACGCGCATCCAAACCAACAGCTACCGCTGGTCCGACACCGGCCAGTGGACCGACGCGGGCAGCGACACCGGCTACGTGCAACCTGGCCTGGCCACCAGCCCGACAAGCGGATGGGAGTGCACCGACATCGGACGACGGATCGACCGCACAGCGAGCGACAAGAACGATCCGTTCGTCGGAGGGAGCACCGCGCCGCCCGCCACTCCTGCGGTGTGCCCTGGGCCGCCGCTACGTGATGGGACACCGACCACCATCGACATCGTCGCGGGCACACTCTCCTGCGCCGACGCACAGAGATACCGCAACGAATACGACACCAGCGATCTTCCCGCCGGCGGCAACGCCGTCCACCGCGACAACGGCATCTGGCACTGCTCGACACCGACCGCCGGAGAAAACGAACGCTCCGGGCTCGTCGGGTCGTGCACCTCGTCCTCGGACTCGGCCGACCTTTGGTCCTTCGAGCTCCACATCTCCTGACACCACGCGCCCGCCGGGCGCACAACGAGTTCGGGCGGTGAGCGCGCCAGCACGTGCGCTCGCCGCCCGACCTCGTCTATTGTCATCACTGGATATCGGGCAGCCGTGCGGGCCGCCCGAGACCGCGTCAACAACAGCGCCACGCATCGGTTTGCGTGTGCGCTGCACGCCGTCTCCGAAAGGTCCGCACATGTCCAGCACTGCTCTCGATCCGACCACCGTTCGCGCCGCCGCTCAGGCCGCCCTCGATGCCCGACTCGGACTCATCGACGCCATCGTCGCCGCCCAGAACGAACGCACCCTCGCCGCGACGAAGGTCGCCGAAGCACAGGCCGCCGAACGGGCCGCCGCCGCGACAGAGCTCGCCGCCATCAAAGCTGCGATAGACGGTGGCTGGTCCGCCGCCGAACTCCGCAAGGCCGGACTCAAAGTCCCCACCTCCGCCGCGGCCGGCAAGAAGACCAACAGTGGGGCGTCCACCAAAACGTCGACACGGCCGCCGCGACTCCAACCGTCATCGACACCGACGAAGAACGAGAACGACACTCCCGACTCGGGCGGCTCGGAGGCTGAGCAGAACTCGTCCGGTGAGAGCTACGCGAACGCGAGCTGACCGATGACGTTCCTGTACTGGCTGAACTTTGCACTGGCGATCGCATCCGGCGTTGCAATAGCAACCCTGGGTTTTCGTTTCTGTCTCTTGCTCTTCTCGCGCACCGTTTGTGGTCCCACGGAGGACCGCACCAGTCGATACCTGATGTGGATTGCTGGTGTGTGCGCTGTGCTCTCGATCGTCGTCTCACTCCTGCCGAGCATGGTCTTTCTCGGCCCTGCCCTCTGACCTGTCTCGCCCTATTCGAAGGCATCCAACATGGACACCACAGATCCCCAATCAGTCCCGCCGGCCGCAGATCCGCACTCGGCCGCGCCCGCGACTCGTACGCTGATCGAAGTCGAGATCTCCACCCTCGACCAACACGGCGACCCCGGGTTCGTACACACCCGCGGCCACTTCTACTCGCCCTCGACCGCGGCACGGTTCGCGGTGAGCCAAGCCGAAACCGTCGCGGACCTCCACCAGGTCGATACCGTCGCCGCGACATTCATCCAGACCGTCGACGACTCCCTTTGCTTCATCGGGACACCCGGTGAGATCGCGTGCGCCCTCGCATCGATGTCGGCCTACGCACCGGGTGTCCGCTCGGCGGAACTGCCGCCGCCGGGCTACGTCACCACCTCGATCGGGGTCTGGACCGCCACACCGATCGAGCCGCTTCCCGGGGTCGACCCGTCCGACCTGATCGACGTCGCCGTGCGCTCGACCCGGCCCGATCCGTTGCCGGACTCGAACACGGTGGCCGGCGACTTCCCCGCTCACTCGGCGCACATCTTCGCCGGCGCTCTCGCCCGCGAGATCACGATGCGCAGCGGTGGCCACAGCGAGGCGACCGTGAAAACAGTCCCCGGACAACGCAGGCTCGTCGTCGAACACCCGGCGGAGCTCTCCGACACCGACGCCGCAGCTGTCATCCGGTACACCAGGATCACGCAACTACGGGCGAACATCGCGGCCCTCGATCCGGTGACCGACGCCGAATGCGCAGTCGGCCTCACTGCCGAGCTCCACGTCCTGGAGAGCCATACCCGCCGGTCGTTCGACGACGAATCGGGCGCAGTGGCGTGATCGACGTCGGGTGGTATCTCAGCCTTGTCGGGCACCGGACGGCCGACGAGATCCCCGGTGTGATCGAGCGCCTGCAGGCGTGCGGGATCACTGCGGAGATCCTCGACAAGGTTCTCTGCGCGCCGGAATCGCTGCTGTACGCCCCCGAGCGCGGGGGCGAGGACTGGGCGCAGGAGTACGGCGGACCGATCGGCGCTGCACTGCTCACCTCCGAGCTGCTCGCCTACCTTGCCCATCAGCACCACCTCGCCGCCCTGATCCAACACGATCTGGTCACCGAGTTGGTGGCCACCGACTCCGTGGCCACCGTCGCCGGGCATCTCGGGACCACCGAAGCCGCGGTGTCCCGACTGCTTCTCGTCCCTCCCACCTCGCCGCCCACCGGCGACATACCGACCGAAGGACCCACACCATGAGCACACCCGACTCCCCCGCCCTCTCCGACCTCGACGCCGTGGAGCTCGACATCCTTGCCGAACTGCGCTCCCCGGAAGCGGTGGCCGCGTTCGAGATGCTGCACGCCGCCGTTCCGGTGGAGACCGGGTCGCGGTTCACCGAGCTGCTGGCGATCATCAACGACATCTCGGGCCCGAACTTCGCCGTCGAGGCATCGCTCGATCTGCTCGACGCGGTGCAGGACTCGGGCGACCTCGCGTTGGTCGTCGCAGCCGCGCCCACACTCGACGATCCGATCACCGCGCTCGCGCTCGCACAGCTGATACGCACCATCCGCCAGGACTGACCTACGCCACCTGCATCGGTCCGCGAGACAGCAGAAAGCCCCGACCACGCATGATGGTCGGGGCTTTCTGCTGTCCGCCGGGGAACTAGTGCTGGGGCCAGCCGCGGACGAGCTTGTCGGTGCTCGCGTGCACGGCGTTGAAGGCGTCGACGAGGTACGTCAACCACGACGTGGCGGTCTCCGGGTTCGGGACCAGCGTGGAAGGGACGGCGTTCTGTTCCTCGTCGGAGAGCTCGTTGAAGTCGGCGGGGTAGTCGGTGGTGTCGCCGTCGACGATGTTCGGTGCGCCGTCGATTTCGTAGGTGATCACGAATTGGAGCTCGTGCCGGTTCGGGGCGGTGAACTCGGCCGACAGTGCGAGCTCGCCCCACAGTCGCCGATCGTAGGTGACGGCCCCGGAGTTGATCGCGGCCTGCAGCAGCCAGTGCGGGGTCCACAACGCCTGCGCGCTGCCAGGTTCGGGCCACTCGAAGTCGTCGTCGAGCACGTCGGCTTTGGCAGTGTCGAGGGTGAGCAGCGGCGCGGCCGGGGCGGGGGTTCCGCCGATTCCGTGTGCGGTGGGTGCGGTCATGGCCGGTGCCTCCAGGCTGTCGGTATGGGTGTGGGTGACGATGAGGACGCCGAGGTCGGTGCCGATGTTCGCGCTGTCCCCGAGAGCGTCGAGCAGACGTTCGGCCAGGACTGCTGCGTCGGCGGCCTGGTAGGTGCCCAGGGTGCTCCACGTCGCGGCGTCGTACGACGTTGCCGATGCCGAGCACACCTGCACCGTCATCGCGCCGCTACCGGGCGGGACGTGCTCGAGGTCGCCGGCCGCGTCGACGACAGCAGCGATCTGCTCCCGTACGTGCGCGGGCAGTCCGGCACCGAGCACAGCGGCGTCCACGGCGGTCATGCTCACGCGGGGGAACTGTGGCTGGCGGCGTAGGCAGCGATGGCCTCGCGCATTACGTCGGCGGGCCTGCGGCCCTGCCGTTCGGCGATGGCGTCGACACTGTCGCTCAGTGGTTTCGGGAGCCGGACCTGGCGGCGGGGGGACTCTTCGCCGGGTTGGGCGTTCGGGTCCAACGGCGGCCGCCCGCCTCCGGCGCGTTCGAGCAGTGCCCGCCCTGCTGCTGCCGCGTCGGCACCGCGCAGAGCGGTGGTCGAGTGCGTGGGCAGGGTCATCTCGTTCTCGGCCCACTCGGACAGGGCCTGGTGGTCAGTGCGTTCGGTCATGATGTTCACCTCTGTAGTGGAGTTGTGCGGTTGTGCCGCTGGAACGTCGATCGTGTGGTGTCAGTCGGTCATGCGGTCGAGGTGTTTGGGTCGGGCTTCCATGACGTGGAAGACGACCATTCCTCGTGGTGGGATCACCTCGACCATCACCTCCAACAATGCTCCCCCCAGTGTGCGAGGTGGACCGATGAACAGCCACGGTTTCGCATGTCCCGGCACGCGCGGCTCGTCGAACTCCCGCTCGACGTAGTACGCGTTCTCGATCGCATGGAGCGCGTCGGCGTGGTCGATACCGTGCTTGTCGGCACTGTCGGTCCATTCGATCGCCATACAAGTATTGTACTACAAAACTACCGCTTTGTGTACTACAAAATCTACTGACTCGAGGCGCTGCCCTGCGGGCTCCGCGCGTGTTCCGACTGCCGAGCAACGGTTACGGCTATCGGCGGCGGCGTTGACGCAGGTACATCACGGCCAGCGCGATGACGACGCTGACGAGTAGCCATACTCGGTAGAACGTCGATTCGACGTCGGCGAATGCCAGTGGCACGACTGCGATCACGAGCAGCACCAGGGCGATCAAGCCTGCCCGGACATTGACGCGATCTGCTGGTGAGGATGCGGGCATGGCCGGTCTCCGTCCGTTGTGGTGCGCTGTCGGCACCGAGAATAAGTGGATGTGCCGCCGGGATGGTGACGGTCAGTTCTGTGGTTGCCGAAAAGCGTTGAGCCGGTTGAACGCTGCGCGCTGCCGGGTGCCGAGTTCGACCATGTAGTCAAACAATTCGTCCTCGGGCCCTTGCTCGGCTGCCTGCGTGAGTCGTTGGCCGGCAATGTGGAAGCTGCGGCGGTAGGACTGGGACAGGACGTTGTCGGCGTAGTGCACGGCCGCGACGGAGTGCGCGCCGGCGGTGACGATACCCATGAGGCGTTTGCGTAGCGGAGCGTCTTTCGCGCCATCAGCTCCGGATCGGATGAGTGCACCGGTGACGGAGGCGAAGTCGTGGGGTTGGCCGGCGGCGATGAGGTCGACGATGTGCCCGTACATGCGTGCGTGCGCGGGATCCTCGAAGTCCGCCGCGGTGAGCGTGCTGGTGATCCGCTCGACGTCCCCACCGTCCGTGGACTGGTTACGCACGTCCATCAGGGCGCACAGGAGCATCGCTTCGGGGTCGGTGGCCGGGTCGTATCCGGGTTCGACGGCTGTGTCGAGGTCCTCGACGGGTGCGAGGTCCGCGCGTGCCTGCGCTGCCGGGTCGTCGCCGGGTGTGGGGACTGCGCGTAGTGCGTTCATCGTGGGCCTCGTGTTCGTGTCGGGTCGGACGTCGCACCGGCGGGAGGTGCTACCGGCTGTGATGCATCGCGTCGGTGGTCAGGATGCGGCTTTGTCGATCTCGGGGTGCTCACTGTCGGTCTGGCGTGATGTGGGGTGTTCTGCGGTGAGCTCGGCGTCGATCTGGCGGTCGATGTAGTCGGGGTCTGGGGTGTAGGCGGGTACGAGTCGCATGGTGGGGCCTCTTCTGTGTTTGTGGGTTTGTGGGTTTCAGGCGGCGGCGAGCTCGTCTAGGGCGTCGATCCGGAATCCGCTCCAGTGGGTGTCCTCGTCGACATACACGACGGGGGCCTGGAGGTAGCCGAGTTCGCAACTCACGAAGTGGCGAGCGGTGTCGTCTTGCGTGATATCGACGGTCCGGTATACGAGACCATGTTTGTCGAGTCGTCGTTTCGTTGCGTCGCATTGCCCGCAATTGGGTTTCGTGTACACAGTGATCGACATAGCTTTCTCCTTTTCGGAATTGCTTGCGTTGACTTCCATTCTACGTCAATAGCGGCGCATACACCAGGGTTAATAGTCTTCAATATCATCCATTCATGTTGCTGCACTTGCAGTTTCATTGCTCACTCTGACAGTACCGCTTACTCGTCAGGGTAATTGAAATACAGTTATAGGGCACCTTCCCTGCCTCTTCTGTTACTGCGTTCTTTTCGCTTCCGGCTGGCGCGGAAAAGAGACGGCGGCGCACGGTGTCGACGGTCAATGCCTGACCGGTGCGAGTGTTCGCCGGGGAGCTCAGCGACTACGGGTCGGGCGAACAGTCGTGCTGGGCCCGATGGGCCGGAGCGTGAGCGGAGTCAGGGGTTGATCCGGGAGACGACGGGTGATGCATTCTCGTTGCGCAGCCAGACGGACCGAAAAGAACCCTCCCTTGTCGTCGTCAGCGCCGAGCTCGTAGCCGCAGTTGTGTTCGTGCTGGTCGGTAGGGTGCTGGGGTATGGAGCGCTCGCGAATCGAACATGCCTTGTCCAGAGCTGTAGTGAACGCGTCCCCACCGCCGTCGGAGTTAGCGCTCGATGCGATCGTGGCCGGTGTGCCGGTCGAGGACACCAGACCCACCGCCGCCGACGTCGACATGGTGTGGCCGGCCGATCCGACATCCCTCTGAGCGCAGTTCCGATCTCGGCCTCCCCCTGATCCGACGGCCGCCCGCTCCGCGCAGGCAGGACGCTGCTGGGCGCGCCTGTCGGTGTGAGGGCTCGATGCCCGATGCACCGGCCCCGCGCCCGCGACCTGCGATTGCCGAGCGTGGCCACCTCGAACCGGTGGCCACGCTCAGCAGCGGCGTCAGGTGTAGCTCTGCACTCTGCCGATGTGGGCCGCGACGTAGTCGGGGGTGATGACTTCGCCGAGCCCTCGGACCTCGGTCGGCTCCATTCCGGCAGCGAGAGCTGCCGAGAGCAGGACCGCCAGTTTCGGCAGGGTGAGGTCGGCGCGGTGAGCGGTCCGCTCGGCGGCCTCGAGGGCTGCGTGCGCTGCCGCGCCGTCGCCGGTGCAGTACAGGAAGTAGGCGGCGATGGTGAGGGCGTTCGCACGGGCGGTGCCACGTAGCGGGGCGGCGATGCGGGTGAACGCGTCGGCGGCGTCGTGGTCACCGTGGACGTGCAGGGCCATGAAGGCGTCTCGGACTTCGGTGTGCCCGGTGGCCAGTGCGAGGCCGACGCGGGCGGTGAGGTCGACGCTGGGGATTTCGCGGGCATGGATGACGGCTGCGAGCTCGTCGAACGTGACGGGCAGAAAATCGGCACCCATCGTGGCAGCGGCGGCGAGTGCGAGGGATTCGGGAATCTCGGCGGTGGGGGCGTATCGGGCCTCGAGGTCGGCGCGTGATGCGGCGATGACCGCTCCGCGTGCGGTGAGAGCTGCCGCAAGCGCCGTGGTGGCAGGGTCGGGAAGGACGCCGTCGGTGAAGCGGTCGAGGTCGGTGAACGTCGTTCCTGCGGTGAGACTGTAGGTGTGCAGGGCGCGGATCGTGCGGATTCCGCGTGCAGTGAACGCGTCGCGGATCGCGTCGAGCCCGATCAGGGCAGCGCCTGCATGGGCGGTGTCTGCGATCGCGGCGAGGATCACGGCGGTGACCGGTCGTCCGTGGACGGTGTGCCGGGACAGTGGGGTCGCGACGTTGTCGGCTCCGGCCTCGGCCTGGACGGCGTCGATACGGGCGGCGGTGACGACCTCGTGCGAGCCGTTGCCGTTGTCGGCCAGGGTGATGGCGATGACGGAGTTGTCGGGGGTGTAACCGAGCAGGGCGGGGATGGCGGCGAGGGTGTCGGCGGCGGTGGCGAGGGACATACGACGTTGAGTCATGGTGATGCCTTTCAGTGTGTGTGCGGGTTGAGTTGGGGTGGAGCGGTTTTCAGTGGCGCAGTTCGCGCCGTGCGGTGCGGCGGTCGCGTCGTGCGCTGGCGCGTTTGACGGTGCGGCGAACTTTCCGGCTGCCGTTGCGGTGGACGATGATGTCGATTTCGTCGGCGGTGGTGGGGTGTTGTGCTCGCATGACGGTCCTTTCCTGTTGCTGGCTGGTGCGGGGTCTCACCGTGTGCGGGTGAGGTTGCGCAGGAAGCGGCGGATTCTTTCGGTGATGGACGGCGGGCCGGTGACGGTTACGTCGAACCAGTCGATGGTGTGCTCGTAGCAGGTGGGGCAGTCGTGGTCTTCGCATGGCGAGCTGTCGGGAGCGCCGCGTGTGTCTTCGTTGATGCACGGGAGGTCGGGGATGGCACCTGCGGGGCAGTTGTAGTCGCGGCAGTCGCAGAGCGCGCCTGCGTAGAGCCGGGTGGTGTCGGTGTTGTCGTCGCTTGCTGTGGTGTGGTCCTCGTGCATGACGTGCCTCTTCCCTCTCGACTGGTGGCCGGACCTTCGCCCTGCCAATTTCTTTCGCCGTGGTGGCTGGGGAGAGAAACCAGCGCACGGGAACGACGGGGCAACCCTTCGGCCGGACAGTTTTCGTGGGAGCGCAGCGACTACGGGACGAAAAGTGTTCGGAGCCTTGGCCGTAGCGCAGCGGAGCGAGGGGTTGAGCCGGCGGGCACGGGTGATGGATGCTCGGAGAAGCCACCTACGTCGAAAGAAATTGATTCTTTTCGCTCTTTTGAGTGCGGAGCGAAGCGGAGTTCGGTTCGGGGCAGCCCGTAGGGGTGCGTGTGGCCCGCTAGGGCCTGCTTGTGTACGTGGCCGGCCCCGGGTGGTGGAACGCGAAGCGCCGCCGGAGCTGGTGCTCTACGGCGGCGCGGTAGTGGGGTACGGCTGGTTGGTGATTGTGCGGCAGCGACGGAGGGTGACGACGCTGGGTGTCGCGGTAGCTCGTGGTTGTCAGTGGTCGAGTTCGTAGTGTCGCCTGCGGTGTTGGACCAGGGAGGAGCGGATACCGAAGGGGCCTCTCATGACCATCTGCTGTCGCAATTGCACCCATTCTTGGATGAGTTCGGGTGTGGTGTTTCGCGCGGCGTCGTTGCGTAGGTGTTGTAGAGCGGCCAGCCAGTTCTGGATTTGGACTTTGCCGTCGACTATGCGGTGTTGTGCATCGGGTGAGATGGGGAATCTGCTGTCGAGACCGCGTTCGAGGTGGTCTTGGAGTTTGCGGAGGTCTCTGCAGATGAGGCAGTCCAGTTGGTACCAGTCGATTGTGGTCGTTGTCGGTCCTGTGCGGTTCATGCTCGATCACCAATCGTGGGCCGGAGTGTGGCGTGGTCGGTGTCAGTGTCGGTATGGGTGGTTTTTGTCGGTGTCGTGTTGGATTTGTTGCAGTACTTGGCCGTTGGGTTGGTAGGCGGTGCTGGTGCCGGTGTGGGGGTCGTATTCGATGGGGGTGTCGTTGCCGTGTTTGGTGCGGAGTGTTTCGACTCCGAGGGGTGGTATGTCGTAGGGCCAGCGCCCGGTTGCTTTGGCGAATCGGTCGTATGTGTATACGGCGAATGCTGCCGCGAGGGCGGGCGTGATGATGAAGATGGTTGCGAGTCGCGCGAGGAGTAGGGCGACGGTAAAGAGGAGGCTGAGGATGCCGAGGGCGAATGTCAGGACTGCGGCGACTGGGTTGGCGGGGTCGGTGTGTTCGACGGTTCGTAGGAGCCAGTGGCCGATGGTTGGGCCGAGGGGTCCGATTCCGAGGGCGAGGACGACAGTCAGTGCGGCGGCGGTCTTGATGTTGTAGTGGCGGGCGGCTTTTCGTGCGATGGCGTCTTTGTTTTTGATGATTGTGTAGCGCATTGCTGGTGACATGTCGGTCCCTCGCTGTGGTGTGGGTGGCGGGTCAGGTGTTCCGTTGGCGGTTGTGGTGGAGTTCGTGTGCGTCGACGACAGTTTCTTGGGCACCGATGGTGTCGACGAATTCGTCGTGAGTTGCGTTGCGCCACAGGTTGTAGCCGCTGTAGAGAACACCGAGAACAGTTGCGCAGGAGGCGATCCACAGAATGGTCGACGGTTCACCGCCGACGATGTTGTTGACGGTGTTGGTGATGATGGCAATGAACGAGAGGGCGAGGTTGAAATGGAGTAGTCGTTTGAGCTGTATTGCGCGTTGTGTGCGACAGGCGCGGGCCGCGCTGAGGTACAGACCTGCTCCCTCTTTGGTGTAGTTGGCGAGGAGGTCGAGGTTGAGTCGTTCCATCTCGGCTCTAGCGGCGTGGGTGTTCTTGGTATTGAGCAGGTTCATCGGTTGCCCCTGTCGTCGTCGAGGGTGGCTTGAGTGAAGCTGTGTTGCTGGCGTTCCTGGTACTCGGCGCGGGTGCTGTTGAGCTGCCGTCCGGTCAGGTAGCCGAACAGGATGGAGCCTGCGATGAGGGCGGCTTGCCATTCGAAGGCGACGTCGGGGTAGGTGAGGGCGAAGACGCTGAACGCGATGACGGCGAGGCCGATGAGGGCGAGTGCGGTGGCGTGCAGTGCGGTTCGTGACGGCGTGCGTATGTAGCGGGTGCTGATGGCGTAGGCCCCGGTGACGAATACCACGAACACGATGAAGGCTGTGGTGCTGACGAGGTTCACGGGCGTTCTCCACTCATGGCTGTGACGAGCTCGTCTCCGTGGATGCGGCGTCGAACGACCGATACGGAGACGGCGATAGCGGTGAGCACTACGACTCCGCAGACCGCGAATACGAGGGCACCAAGGAGGATGGCGGAGACGAAACCGAGCACCGGAAACTCGGGGGCCGGGTCACCACCGAAGAATATGTTGATGATGTCGTCGAAGGAGCCGACGACGGACCAGGTCATACCGACTGCGATGGTTACGATTCCGGTCGCTGCGGCGGCGGCTCCTGCCACTGCGGCACTGTTTCGTCCGGTGAGAATCATCGCGAAGCCCATGAACAGTGCCAGGGCACCTGCGCCGAAGATCAGTTCGGCGGTGCTGAACAGATCTGTCAGTTCGGTAGGCGAGGTCTGAACGTTCACTGTCCTTCTCCTGAGGTCCGATCGGCGGCGCTGTTGCGTTGTGGGCCGAGCAAGGCGGCGGGGCCGGTGAGGCACACCGCGTAGACGCCTGCGGCGGCGATGATGGCCACTGCTGCGGTGCCGCCGATTTTGATGATCCAGTGCACGATGTTGTGTGGGTCGTCGAGCTGGGTCCACAGACCTGCGATGGTGATGATGTTGCCGACGATCATGAGCAGGAATGCCCAGTTCGCCAGTTTGGTCTTCCCTTTGGTACGAAGAGCGAGAGTGGCGACTGCTGCGGCGAAGACGACCGCTAGTCCGGCGGTGGTGAGCATGTGGTCTGACCCCCCTTGCATGGTGTGAATCGAGTTCTGTCGTGATCGACAGTTGTGTCCGTTGTTGTGTCGTTGGTGGGTCATGTTGCCAGGTGGTGCCGACATACTGCTGGGTGTCGACCGCCACCGGGGCCGGGTTGGGGTCAGCTGGTGAGTTGTTTGCGTGTGGTGGTTTCTATGGCGATCTTGACGTTGTCGTAGATGCGGTCGGGGATGGTGACGATGCCGGCCGCGAGTCGCTCGACGGTATCGAGGGCAGTCTGTCGCTCCTCTCCGGTGGCCGCGTCGTCGAGGGCGAGCTCCAGGGCGCTGTGGATCCGCCGCACGGTGCGTTGATCATCGACGCTGGTCACGCGCATTCCGATGGTGCGGGCGTAGCCGTCGGCGCTGCGCCAGGCGGTACGTGCTTTCTGTGCTGCGCTGGCGAAGGCCTGCACGCGCTCTGGGGTGTCGGGGCACTGGTCGGGCCGAACATCGTTCATTGCGGCGAAGGCGTCGATGAACGCTGCGGTGCGGGGCTCGGTGAGGTCGTCGAGCAGCGGCCTGACGAAAATGGAGTACGGGTCGGCCAGATAGACGGCGTAGGCGTCCGCGACCTCGCTGTAGACGGCGTGGGCGGCGGCGTAGTCGGCGTCGAGTGCTTTCTTGGCGTTGCGGCGGTCTGTGAGGTGACTGTGGGTGCGGGTGATGAGGTACGTGGCCAGTGAGAGGGCGAGCACTGCGGCGAAGATCCAGACCAGGGGCGTCCAGTCCGTCGGAGCGTCGGGTGCGGCATCGACCACGGGCGGTGTCGGGGAGTCGGGAATCGTGGGCGGGTCGGCGGCAGGTACGTCCGTCGCCTCCTCGGTGGACACCGCCGGGAGGACCGCACGGACTGCTCCAGCAGCGACAGCGACGACAGCGACGACGAGCCCTCCCCCGCAAATCGATAGGCCCTCCCTGGTACCACCACCTGAGTGACCGGGCCAGAAGACCTTGACCGAGCCGTAGATCATGGCGAGGAGACCGACGATGGTGCATCCCCAGAGGGCGTACGAGAGGACGACGACGAACTGATCGCTCGACGTGGCGTCGTAATTGCTTTGCATGAGTTCCCCGAATCATTGCCTACTGCAGCCGATCTCCGACTCTGTACGCCATTTACTGTAGTCGAATAAATAGTTCGTGACAACCATTTATCGTAGTCGGGTAATATGGCGTGCATGGGTCAGCGTGGTAGGCCGAAGTCGGTGGAGCCGCTTCGGGATCGGGTTGTGCCGGTGCGGTTTACCGATTCCGAACACAGCGACGTCACTCGTGCGGCGGCGGCGGAGGGTGTGCCGTTGAGTGCATATCTGCGGGCGCGCGGGCTGGCGGCGGCGAAGCGGGCCCTCAAGCGTGAAGCCGATTCGGCGGACGAGTAGCAGTTGCGGCTAGAGCTGGGCTCGGACGTCGGCGAACCATTGCGCGGCTGTGTCGAGGTCGGGTTTGCCGATGAACGATACGGATTGCGCTGCGCCTCAGAATGATTCGATGTGGAGACGTTCGCGATCGTATCGTTTGCAGGCGGCGAAGGCTGCGGCTGCAGCGTCGTCGGATCCGAAGATGTAGCGGTAGAACGGCCTGGCGTCGGGCAGGTCGATCCCTTTCCCGGCTGCGGTCGGCACCCAGGGGCGTCGGGAGTGCGTGTTGACGGTCTTCTTGCTCATGCCGAGCGCTTTCGCGGTCTCGGATTGACTGAGGCCGTTCAGGAGTGCGGCTTTGACCAGCGCCTGGTCGACGTAGTTGTCGGCGAGGAATGTGAGGTGCTGAACGAAGAAGCGGGAGCGTTGGCGTTGTTCGGTGAGTGCGTCGACGTCGTTGGTGGATGTCATGCGCCCAGTATGCCGGTACACAGTGTGTACCGCAATACCGGACCGGTTAAGCGATCGGCGTGACCGCATCGGCGGGAACCCACTGCCGATCGAGGTCGAGCCGCCCCTTCTTGTTGCCCGTGGGTATCGAAAACGACACGCTCGCAAGCCAATCCCCCACACTGGTCCGGGCCCACGCGAACAAGGTCCCTTCGACAATGGTGTCCATGGCCAAGCCCTCAGCCCTCACTTTCAACGCCGTGGTGTCGCGGAATCGCCCGACTCCGGATCGTCCGATCGCAAGCGCGATATTCACGTTCACCGATTTTGGCGGGTCCACGATGCGCCGGGTGGGTGGCTCGAAGGTGGTGGGCCAGGCATCGAAGATGCCGGCCTCGTCGTCGGTGGTCATTGCGCGACGGCGACGGGCCGGTGGACGGTGAGGTCGGCGGCGGGTGCGGGTGTCCAGCGCAGCCCTGTCTCGCCGAAGCTGGGGGCGGTGAGTGTGTAGCGGCCGGTGCGGTGTGGTGTTCCGCGGCCGTGGACGGTGGTTTCGAGGGTGATGGATTTGATGCGCCCTCTCCCCTGCTCGATTCCGCCGTAGCCGGCGACGGTGGAGGCGATCGTGAGATCGGTACCGGGCATGTGTCCATCCGTCAGGACCAGGATGCTGGCATGTCGACGATTCCTGGCGAGCAAAGCCCTTGCGCGCGTTGGTGGTACGTCTCGGCCGTGCACGGTGGTGACGACCAAATCCAACCCGTCGAGACAGATCGAGGCGGCGTCGAGCGGGTCCCCTGCCCCTGGATCGACGAGGTGGACTTTTGCGAGATCCCCGCCGTGTTCGTGGACGGCGAGCAGGCTCAGGCGTGGTTGGCCGATGAGGGCGACGTGGTGGCCGGCTGCGGATGCTTCGGCGACGAGGGCGATGAGCATGGACCCGGCGCCGGTGACGGTGACGGCGGTTCCGCGGGCCAGGGCTCGCCGTGGGAGCAGCGCCGCGAGTGGTGGGGGCACGGGCATGGTCCGCAGGGTTTTGCCGCGTACAGCCGCACTGAGCGGTTCCGAGTCGTCGGCCTCGCCCGCGAGGTTCGTACTACCTGCGGTGGGTGCCGCTGGTTCGGGTGCGGTGATGGTGGGGAGGTCGGTGGGTGCGTGGTCGCGGCGGCCGCCGGGGACGGTGGCCATCCGTCTGCGTAGGACGTCGAGTTGGGTGGCTTTGTCGAGTCCGGTGAGGTCGGGGATGGCGTCGACGGTGGCCATGTGGATCGACCTTTCGCCGTGCCGGTAGGAACTACCGCCAGAATAGTCGAACGAATGTTCGACTGTCGAACGTGCTGGTCAGCTCGTTCGGCGGGGAACGGAGACACCGTCGAGGTCATCCTTGGTGAAGGTCCAGGCGAGATGTCGGTACCGGTGGAGGACGTGTTTGACCTGGTCGAGGGCGTGAGAGACGGCCGGGTGGTCGGGGTCGTGGCCTTCCGATCGGATGGCTGCACGCTCGTCGTCGTCCATGTCTGATTGGACGCACGGGGTGGCGCGGCGGTTCCGGCAACAGTCATTCACTCGAATGACTGGCCGAGAAGGTTCGGAGGCGCGGCGATGGCCGCGTCGACGGGCCGTCTCGAACGAGACAGGGCCACGCATCCGTGATGCGTGGCCCTGGTCGATGTTGGGTGACGGTGTTCGCCAGTGCGCCTCTCGGCAGGCGGCCGCTCGTAGCGGCTGATGGTTGGTACCCGGGGCATTGGGATCGAACGCCGTCGAGTCCTACAACGACAGTGCTGTCGGTGGTATTCCAGCCCGTGC